>NZ_VDHB01000003.1:0-33012 GCF_006227735.1 Testudinibacter sp. 'clade 2' | reverse complement strand
CACTTCGCAAATGGGCGGATGCAATCCGCCCCTACTTTGCCTCATCAAATATCTTTGTCAATAATCTGGGGTGGATATACAATTCGCCTCTACACTACTTCACCAAATTACCAATAAATTAAAAATCTGGTCGTGAGTGTAACACTTATTTTTGTACTGGTAAACTAGTTCATTAATACATTTTATCAATAACTGCTCAATACTTTGGCCGGCTGTAATTTTGCCGCCCGAGCCGCCGGGTACAGACTGGCGAGCAGACTTAAAATCAGCGCTGACAACAAAACCAAGCCAACATCCGCCCAATGCAGTTCGCTTGGCAGAAAATCAACGAAATAAATACCATCGGATAAAATTTGGGTATGCAGCAGGGCTTCAATGCCCTTAATTATCTCGGTCAGATTCAGCGCCAACAGTACCCCGAGCGCAATCCCGATCAGACAGCCTTTCATGCCCGACAACAAGCCATAACTAATAAAAATACGGCGGATAAAGCCGTTATTGGCACCCAGCGTACGCATAATCGCAATATCGCCCTGCTTGTCTTTCACCGCCATAATCAACGTGGACACAATATTAAAACACGCCACACCGATCACCAGCACCATGGCAATATACATCACGCTGCGGATCATTTGAATATCACGGTACATATAACCGAATTTACCAAGCCAACTGGTGGCGGTCAGTTGCTGCGGATAATCAATCAGGCTGCTGTAATCCATTTGATTGACCTGAAACGGATCGTGCAGCGCGATTTCAATTCCGCTTGCCTGCTGTGCCGTCATGCCTAAATAGGCTCGTGCGGTTTCAATCGGCAGTAAAGCAAAGCTGTGATCCAGTTGTCCGTCTAGGCGTAAAATGCCGCTGATTGGCAAGCGAAGTCGCTTTGGTTGGCTGTTCGCCATATTATCGCTGACCTGTGAAAGCAACAACGACACACTATCGCCAACCTTCACATCCAATTCGCGCGCAATGCCTGCGCCGAGAATTAAACCGGATTGTGCACCAAACGCCGCCCAACGGTTATCCTGCACAAACTGCCCCATGGCACTCACCCCATCTTGCAAGGTTTTATCCACCCCACGCAGTTGCGCCACTTTCAAACGGCTGCCGTTTTCAATCAAAGCGGTGAAACTGACATAAGGCGCAATCCCTTTTACAATGGGCTGCGATTGCAAACGTTGTGCCAAACTCTGCCAGTCTTGAATTTCACTCGGCTGAGCCGCCACTTGATAGGCATTGATTTCAATATTCGGCACCACCGCCAACACCCGTTGCCGTAATTCACGCTCAAAACCGTTCATGGCGCTCAAACCGATAATCAGCACGGCCACGCCCAGCGCAATGCCAAGCGTGGAAAAAGCCGAAATCAGGCTGACTAAGCGATTGTTTTGTTTGCCACGCTGATAACGCCAGGCAATAAAAAACGGAGTATTCATGCTGCGCTATCCTTAGGCTACGTCGGCACGCAACACGCCGTCTTGCATCACCATACGGCGCGACAGTTTGTTGGCGAGGTTCATATCGTGGGTCACCAATAAAAAACCGATCTGCTGTTCTTGATTCAGTTGTTGAATCAGCTCAAAAATGCTTTCGGTGGTTTTGCGATCCAGATTGCCGGTCGGCTCATCGGCGAGCACCAACGCCGGACGATTGACCAACGCACGCGCAATCGCCACCCGCTGCCGTTCACCGCCGGACAATGCGGACGGACGGTGTAAAGTGCGGTGCGACAGCCCGACCGCACTTAGCATCTGTTCGGCGCGATCTTTGGCTTCGTTCTTATTCTGTTTGCCGATCAGCAACGGCATCATCACGTTCTCAAGTGCGGTAAAATCCGCCATTAAATGATGAAATTGATACACAAAGCCTAAATAACGGTTGCGCAATTCCGCCAGCTTATTGGCAGAAAGCGCAAACACGTTTTCGCCATTCAGCAGCACCTCACCGCTGTCAGCGCGATCTAAACCGCCTAACAAATGCAACAGCGTACTCTTGCCCGATCCGGAACTGCCGACAATCGCCACCAATTCGCTGTTCTGCATTGAAAAATTGACATTTTTCAGCACCTGCGTTGTGTTATCGCCCTCTTGGTAAGACTTATTCAAGGCGTGGCACGCCAAAAGTGCGGTTTGCGAAATTTCGTTCATAACGTCTCTCAATTATTCGTAGCGTAGCGCATCGGCTGGCTCAATTTTGGCTGCACGATAAGCCGGATAAAGGGTGGACAGTAAGGTTAAACCTAAGGTGGCGATCACAATCAGCACCAGCTGCATGCTGTCAAACAGCACCGGCAAGGCAACCGCACTTGGGTTAAATACGCCGATAATCGGGTTGATAAATTCTGCCAGCAACAAACCCAAGCCGCAGCCAAGCAAAGTACCAATCACGCCGACCAGCAATCCCTGAAAAATAAAAATCTGCATCACTTGGCGTTTTTTCATGCCTTGGGTTTGCAAAATCGCAATTTCGCCCTGTTTATCCAGCACCATCAAACTCAACGAGGTCACGATATTGGCAATCGCCACCACGATAATCAGCCCTATCAGCAAGCCCATCATATTTTTTTCCATCGCCACCGCTTGGAAAAATTCACCTTTCTGTTCACGCCAATCGGCAATTTTCCACTCGCTCGGTGGGAAATAATCTGGTAGTTCGGTAATTTTAAACGGATCATCGAGGAACAAGCGTACGCCCTGCACTTGCTCCGGTGGAATACGCAATAAGCGCCCGACATCTTGGATATTAGCATACACTTGGCGTTGATCGCTGTTGATGCCGCCGTTGAGAATCGCAGCAACACTGAACAAACGCTGCACCGGCACGCGCCCGAACGGGGTGTATTGGCTGTTTGCCGCCAACATCACCCGCACTTTGTCGCCGACTTTCAGCTTGAGTTCGTTTGCCAATGCCGCACCAAGCAAAATATGATAATCACTCGGTGCAAGCAGTTGCGGTAAATCCAATTCGTCCCACGCCAAAGCCGGATCGTCCGCCACATCAGCCACACCGATAATCCGCGCTGCACCAATCCCGGTTGTGCTTTGTAAAATCACATCGCTGTTGTTGATCCCGACCGCACTTTGCACAAACGGTGGCAATGGTTGGCGTAATTTAAAATCCGCCGCCAAGTTGCCGTCCAATGGTTGAATCACCGCATGTGGCAAGGTGCTGAGCACGTTGTCTTTTTGCTGTTGCTGCAAGCCGTTCATCACCGACAGCACAATCACCAGCGCCATCACGCCCAGCACAATACCAATGCTGCCAAGCCAGGTGACCACACGCCCGAAACGATCCGCACTTTTGGATCGCCAATAACGCCATGCGATAAACAGCGGCACAGAACTGAATTTTACCATCGCTTATTTCAAGCTCGCGGCAAATTGTTCGATGTTATCGCGCACCTTGCCGACCAAAATTTCAACCGCGGAATCCGCCGCCCAGGCGATATGTGGCGTCACCAGCAGATTTGGCAATATTTTTGCCGCCTCCATCACCACATTGCCTTTTTCCGGCGGCTCTTTGATCATCACATCAATCGCCGCACCGCCAAGCTGACCGCTCTTTAACGCCGCCACTAGCGCATTTTCATCGACCAACGGCCCCCGCCCAGTGTTGATAAGAAATGCGCCTTTTTTCATTAATGCCAAGGTTTCCGTATTGATTAAATTTTGTGTGGTTGGGGTGAGTGGGCAATGTAGCGTCACAAAATCCGCTTGTGCCAACACGTCGTTAAACGGCGTATAACCTTCGCGGCAGGTGGTCGCATCTTTGTGTTCGGCATATAACACTTTCATGCCGACCGCACTTGCCAAACGTCCTACTTCACTGCCGAGGTTGCCTTTGCCGAAGATGCCGATCACCGAGTTGCGCACGTCGGTTAGCGGATAATCAAAGTAACAAAATTGTTTATTGTCGACCCAACGATCCGTGAGTTGATCGCGATACCAGCCCATTAAGCTGTGTTTTAGGGCAAAAATCATGCCGATCACATGTTCCGGCACACACACCGACGAATAGCCGGCAACGTTTTTGACCATAATCCCCAGCGCTTTGGCTGCGTCTAAATCGACATTATTGGTGCCGGTGGCGGTGACGGCAATCAGTTTTAGCTTGGGCAATTGCTGCATCAAGGTTTTGTCGATCACCACTTTATTGGTCACGGCAACATCGGCGTCCTGCAAACGTTCTAACGTTTGCTGCGGATCGGTCGCCTCATAAGCGATCCACTGATGCTCAATATTCGGACGCGGAATCGGAATGTGTTTCGGTAAAGAACTGCTGTCTAAATGCACAATTTTTAACATAGGTCACTCACTGGGTTAAAACGCTAGCGTATTGAGAGATTCAATACGTCAAACAACGGCAACAGGCTGCTAGTGAATCGAATATTCCTGCACCATGCCGCCAAGTAATTGATCACGCAATAAATCGGAAGTCGGATCGTCCGGGCATTGCTCGATAAAATAATCGAAATCTGCCAACGCTGCGTGGTAACAATCCATGCTTGCCAACACCAAACCACGATCACGAATCTCGTATGGGTTATTCGGTTGACGGCGCAGACACCACTCGATCAGCCGTAATGCTTCGCTGCCACGCCCTTCACGAATTAAAGCATTTTTCAAATTTTGTACAAAATGTTCCTGTAAAATTTCGGGATCTGCCACCGCCAAATCCTCATTGTCGGGGTACAACCCGAAACCGACATAACCTTCAATCCACTTATCCAAAGTGTCGTGAAAAAGATATTCCCCGTCCCAAGGATTAATAAAGGCCGTTTCATTGTTCACATCGGCGCGTAGCAGCACTTGTGTCGGAAAATTCACCGGAAACAACGGTAAATTCAAGCTCTCCGCCAAATATAAAACCAACGCACTCAAGCTAGAAGCCGTGCCGCTTTGTTTCTCTAACAATTGATCAATCAGCATTGCATCGGCGGCAAAGTGATTATTGGGATTGCAGTGAAATCCCCATTCACCATACACCAATTGCAAGAGTTGATGAATTTGCATTTTAGCATCTTGGGTTTTATCAATCATTAAATGCACTTTTCGCACCATGTGTCCCAAGCGCCCCCAAATACTGCTGCTTTTCGGGTTTTCATTCACCACCTTATAAAGCTCGACCATTCTCACCATCAAGGCTTTTTGTAAGGTTCGCTCTTCCTCATCCAGTATTATCATTTCTGTTCCTATTTGATAGCACTACACCAATTGCGCCAAAGTCACGCGGTCATTATCAGCGTAATCTTTCACGGTTTCAACCTGTTGCCAAGCGTTTTTTGTAAATAACGACCGCACTTGTTGCCCTTGCTGCCAACCGTGTTCCAGCAACAACCAACCACCGGGGCGTAAATAGGGTTTCGCTTGTTGAATAATCTGATTTAAATCCGCTAATCCTTGCTGCTCGGCGACCAACGCCGTCAGCGGTTCAAAGCGTACATCGCCTCGTGCCAAGTGCGGATCGGTTTGATCAATATACGGCGGATTGCTGACAATCATATCAAACTGCGATTCCGGTGCGAGTTCACTGAACCAGTCACTCACCAAAAATGTGACATTTTCAATACCGTTCAACTGTTGATTCTCTTTTGCCAGCTCAACAGCTTGTGGAATTTTATCCAACCCTGTCACATGAATATTGCAATGCAAGCTAAATTGCTGCTGCAATGTTTTTGCCAGTGCCAATGCGATTGCACCGGTGCCGGTGCCTAAATCCAAAATATGATACGCTTTGACCGCACTTTGTGTAATCCGTTCAGCGGCAAGTGCTAAGGCTTGCTCTACTAATATCTCGGTATCAGGGCGGGGAATCAAAGTATGTTCCGAAACTTTTAGCGTTAAATTCCAAAATTCCCTTTCACCTAAAATATACGCCATCGGCTCACCTTGTAAACGACGCAATAAAAGTGCGGTCAATTGCTGAATTTCAGCCATGCTTAATAGGGTTTCGCCAAATGCCAATATAAAGGAGCGACTTTTTCCGCTGAGATGTTGCAGTAACATCAGTGCTTCTAATTTCGCGCAATCGTGGTGTTGCAATAATCGCCGCGCAAAATCCAACCATTGTTCATAGCTTAGCGGAGCAAGATCCAAGACTTCAAATCGCTCACAAACCAACGTTAAATCGTCACTGAAGGTTATTCCTATCTCCGATAAACTACCGGTGAAATAGTCTTGGTGCACTCGATACCAAGTGGCGTAATCCCCCTCGCCTTCAGCTAACGCAAAAGCTTCGGAAACTTGATTCATCGGCAGTTCTTCCACAGAAGATAACTTAATAATGACCCCCGGCTGCTGCCGACTATCCAAAATAATCTTAAACTCTCCAGCGCTAGGAAGCGGATCTCGATCATGAAGATAACTGGCTTTGGCAGCACAAGTCGCCGTTTTCTGTCCGGCAAGCACTAATGCTAAAAGATAATCGGCATACTCTTCGGCAAATGTCCAACTCTCCGCTTCTGCAACAATATTATTCCGTTGGCAATACTGCTGCCAATATGCTTGGATTTGCTTATTTTTCATCATGTTATCCATTTAACTTTGTTGGTAACATTTGTTACCGCTCCAAAAATAGGCGGATATAAAAAGGATATAAAACCCGCTGTCGACTGCTGACGAAGCTTAAAACGCACGATATTTATTATAAAAAATAGGCGGATTAAATATCCGCCCGAACTGTATTTTGCATTTTTCCCTTATTGATTAAATGCTTATACCGCACTTCGCAAACGGGCGGATAGTTAATCCGCCCTTATGCTACCACTAACTTTGTTCCGACAATGCCGCCAGTTGATCCGCTTGATATTCGGTGATAATCGGTTGAATCAATTCTTCCATTTTGCCGTTCATCACTTCGTCCAGACGGTACAGTGTCAGGTTGATGCGGTGATCGGTCACCCGCCCTTGCGGATAGTTGTAAGTGCGGATTTTGTCGGAACGATCGCCGCTGCCGAGCAAATCACGTCGCGTGCTGGAGACTTCTGCCGCACGGCGTTCTTCTTCCGCCTTAACAATCCGCGCCGCCAACACCGACATCGCTTTGGCTTTGTTTTTATGTTGCGAACGTTCGTCCTGACACTCAACCACAATGCCGGTCGGTAAGTGGGTGATCCGCACCGCAGAATCGGTGGTGTTAACGTGCTGTCCGCCCGCACCGGAAGAGCGGTAGGTATCAATTTTTAGATCCGACGGATTGATTTCCGGCAATTCCGATTCCGGCAGTTCCGGCATCACTGCCACGGTACAAGCCGAAGTGTGAATCCGCCCCTGCGATTCGGTTTTCGGTACACGCTGCACCCGATGCCCGCCGGACTCAAATTTCAGTTGCCCATAAACCGCATCGCCGCTGATTTTCATGATCATCTCTTTATAGCCGCCCTGCTCGCTTTCGTTGGCGCTGATCACTTCCACCCGCCAGCGCTTCATCTCGGCATAACGGCTGTACATCCGAAATAGGTCACCACTGAAAATGCCCGCTTCATCGCCACCGGTTCCGGCGCGAATCTCCAGAAAACAGTTGTATTCGTCATTTGGATCTTTGGGCAACAATAATACTTGCAGTTGCTGTTCCAGTTGCTCAATTTCGTTTCTGGATTCGTCGATCTCTTCCAACGCCATTTCGCGCATACTTGGATCATCCAGCAGCGTTTGTGCTTCTTCCAGATTAAGTTGCAAGCGGCGCCACTTGCCAAAACACTGCACCACATCTTCCAATTGGGCGTACTCTTTTGAATAGGCTCGAAATTTATCTTGATCGTTAATCACGCTCGGATCGCCGAGCAACGCTTGCAACTCTTCGTAGCGCTCTTGTAAATTTTCCAATTTAGTAATAATTGACGGTTTCATTGGATTCCCTTGTTTGAAGCTATCGGTAGTAAGAATAAAAAATTTTGGCTATTTTAGCTGAAATTTATGCGTAATGTTGCTGAAAATACGCTAATTTTGCGATCAGCTGCTAATTTTCGCGATCTTCCACAGCGGATTCGATGCCAAGTGCGGTTGAAAATTGCTGCAATCCTTGACTATCGCCGGATTTTACCAATTTTTGGATCGCCTGTGTCGGCGCATGCAGCAGACGGTTGGTCAATTTGTAGCTCAACTCCTGTAACACCGTCTCTTGATCTTGCCCTTGTTGCAGCGCCGACAAAGCTTTGCTCAGCAACTCCTGACGAGTTTGTTCCGCCTGATCACGGTATTTTCGGATTAAGTTGGACGACTGATATAGTTTCAACCATTGGAAAAAAGCAGTGCTTTCTTGCTGAATAATCTGTTCTGCTTGTTCGGACGCTTTTTGCCGTTGTGCCAGATTATGCCGGATAATGTGTTGCAGATCGTCCACGCTGTAGTGGTAGACTGAATCAATTTCCGAAACCTGCTGTTCCACATCGCGCGGCACGGCAATATCAATGATCAACATCGAGCGGTTTTTGCGTTGTTTTTGTGCGGCTTTCACCATCGCAGCAGAAATCAATGGAGTATCGCTGGCGGTGGAAGTGATCACAATATCTGCCCGATTCAAACCTTGCTGCAACTGATCTAACAATAACAACTCCATTGTGCCAACTCGCTCACTCAATTCCTGCGCACGGCTCAACGTGCGGTTGGCGATAATAATTTTCTCTGCTCCTTGCTGAAACAGATAACGGCTGACCAATTCAATGGTTTCCCCGGCACCGACCAATAAAATCGTCAAGGGTTGCAACGAATCGAAAATCTGCTTGGCAAGGCTGGTCGCTGCATACGCCACCGAGACCGCACTTCCGCCGATGTCGGTTTCGCTGCGCACTCGTTTGGCGGTGGCAAAGGTTTTTTGAAACAGCCGTGAAAATTCAGCGCTTAGATTTTGTTGATACAAGCTTTCGCTAGCTTGGTATGCCTGTTTGACCTGGCCCAAAATTTGCGGTTCGCCCAAAATCAACGAATCCAAGCCACAAGCCACACGCATTAAGTGTTGGGTGGCAGCAGAATTTTGTGACAAATACAGGTTGTCTCTCACTTGCTCTGCCAATAAACCGTGAAAATCAACAAACCACTGCACGATATGTTCAATCCAACGACTATTTTGTTCGTCAGCTTCAAGTGGCGAAATGTGGCGGTTGTGCAGGTAAAGCTCGGTACGGTTGCAGGTTGAAAGAATCACCGCACTTTCTGCCAGTTCACTTTGCTGGATTTGCTGCAAGGCAGAAAGCCGCTTTTCATCACTGAAAGCGACTTTTTCCCGCAACTCGACCGGTGCGGTTTTGTGGTTGATGCCGAGCGCCAAAATTGCCATAGGGGTGCGATTATTGTTAAAAGGACTACCTAATTTAAGGTATCCCTTCATAACTCCTTGAGATAAAACAAAATCGTCGCCACTGTACCTCAAGGTAAGGACGACGAAAAACAGATTGGCATTTTAATAAATTGTTATAGATTGAGCAAATCTAATCCGGCTTTATTTTGATTCAACCCCGCTTTTTAACCTATTACTGCAATCAGAAGGTATTTTCTGCCTGCCAACCGCCACCGATCGCTTTGTATAAATTCAACAGGTTTTGCCCTGCTGCTAAACGTGCATTTAACAGATTCTGTTGATAATCCAATGCGGTTAATCGAGTTTGCAAGGCGACATCGAGGGTTTTATCGCCATACTGAAACAGTTTTTGCGTATCTTGTGCCTGTTTTGTGGCTTTTTGAACCGCGCTGTTTAACTGGCGGATTTGCTGATCTAGCGCAAATTGTGCCTGATAGCTACTGTCAACTTCCGCCAATGCCTGCAAAATCGACTGGTCATATTGCAAAAGTGCGGTCTGCAAGCGGGCATCCGCCGCCTGAATATTGGCGGCAATCCGCCCGGCAGTGAAAATCGGCAGCTGTACTCCAATACTAGCCAAGCCGCCCCATCCCTTTAACGGCGGCAAATCGCCACCCAGGTCTATACGCCCGGTTTGCCATAAAAATTGGATATCAAACCGCGGCAGCAAATCGGCTTTGGCACTTGCCAATTTAGCAGCATACGCTTGCACTGCTGCCGCATTAGCACGAATATCCGGACGTTGTGTTAACAAACTGCCCGGTTGCTGTCCTTGCGGCGGCTGCGGCAAATGTTGCAACAAATTGGCTTGCTGCATCTGTTTGGCATTCAGTTTAAACCCTTGCGGCACTTGTCCGATTAGCACCGCAATACTGCGCTGATAAGTGTCAAACTGCGCCTGCAAACCGGTCTGTTGCGCTTGCAGCGCCTCGATTTTAGCCGCAATTTCGTTCAATTCATAAGCCGTAACCTGCCCTGCCGCAAAACGCCCTTTAAGATAACGTTGCAGCTGCTGCAATGTTTGCAAAGAGCGGTTCAGTATCTGCCGTTGCTGCAAAACCGTTTGTGCGCGTAAATAGTTATCGCCGATTTCGCTCGCCACCAACATTTGCGTACCGTAAACCCGCTCCTGCGCGCCCATTTCGGCATATTTGGCGGCATCGGCATCGCTGCGTTTTTGCCCGAAAATATCCGGTTCCCAAGAGGCGACCACGCCCCCGACAATCGCATGCCCTTTAGCCGATAGATCATTATTACCCACGACTTGCTGTGCCGCTGACGACAGATTATTGTCAATTTCCAGCCGCTGCCCGCCCACACTGCCGCTGGCACCCACTTGCGGTGCTAACTCGGCACCAGCTAAACTAGAAATCGCACGCGCTTCTTGCAAACGACTTTGTGCGATGGCTAACTCCAAATTTTGCCGCAGCGCTTGTTCGATCAAAGCACTTAATTGCGGATCACGCCACTGTTGCCACCAATGGCTGATTTGTTGGTTGCCTTGTGCCGCTGCCGTCTGTTGGTATTGTTGTGGCAGATCGATTTTCGAGTCCAGCGCCACTTCAGTGTGACTACAAGCTGTTAATAACAACGAAAGTGCGGTTAACATCCAATAACGCTTTTGCATAATCTGAGTCCTTGTTATTTGGTGCGGTTAATTCTGTTTTGCCAACATCGAACGGAAGCGTTTGATCGCAATACTAATAAAAATTGCGCCTAAAATCATCATAATCACAATTCGATGCCAAATGATTTCCCAGCCTGCACCGCGAAACAACACGTCTTGGCTGATCGCTACAAATTGGGTTAAAGGCGAAAACTGCATAATATTTTGTACCATCGGTGGCATATTTTCGATCGGTGACGGTCCACCGGACAGCAGGTACAACACAATATAGACCGGTAAACACAGCAGACTAAACTGCGGCATAGTCGGTGCCTGCGTTGCCAAAAACAGCCCTAATCCCGCCATGGAAAACAGGTAGATCCATTCACTCAAAGCAAACAACCACAGCGAACCGTTTATCGGTGCACCAATCCATTTGTGCACCACAAAATACAACGACAGCATTGCGGCAACCAGAATCACCAAACTATTGGCTAAAATCTTTGAAAACGCGATTTCACTGGCACTGACCGGCATCACCAGCAAATGTTCAATCGTGCCGTGTTCCCGTTCACGAATCACCGCTGCGCCAACTAAAATCAGCGCCAACAAACTGGAATTACCGATAATTTGAGTTATCGGCATAAACCATTCGGTCAGCAGGTTACTGTTAAACAGCACGTTGATCACCGGTTCCAGCGGCAACTGTTGCTGACCGGGCGCTTGGGTCAAAAATTGATTGACTTGGCGATTGATAATCTGCCCCAAATAATTCGCGCCAACTCCTGCTTGCGTCATTGCGGTGGCATCGACCAGCAACTGCAATTGCGGTTGCTTGCCCGCCAGCAAATTTTGAGTGAAATCCGGTGGGATCGTCAGCACAAAAATATACTCGCCGTTATCCATCGATGGATCAATCTGGTTCGGTTCAATCTCCACCACCTGCTTAAAATAGGGCGGCAAAATCGCATCACGAATTTGATAGGAAAGTTCAGTATGATCTTGATCCAACACGGCAACCGAAGCATTTTTGACTTCAGTAGTGATCCCCTTGCCAATCGAATAGATCGTAAAAGTGAACATCACCACCACCAAACCAATCAACGTGATATCCCCAAACAGGCTGCGCAGCTCTTTTAACGACAGGTAATAGACATTTTTAAGCCACTGATAGCTGTTTCGCAAAATATCTCGAGCCATCTTATTTCTCCTGCTTTTTGAGTAATAGCCCAGCAATACTCAGATATATCACAAAAAACAGCAGCAACATCGCATAAAACGGCAAGAAATCGGCAAATCCCAAGCCTTTGGTGAACGCTCCCAAGCTGATTAAGTTATACCAGCTGGTCGGAAAACCCCAACCGATATAGTAACCTGCGCCGCTCAGTGTTGACATTGGGTAAAGCAAGCCTGAAAAATTCAACGCCGGAACCATACTGATAATCGCAGTGGCAAAAATTGCAGCTACTTGCGACTGTACAAAGGTCGAGATCAGCAATCCAAACGCTGTTGATGCCAAAATCAATCCCAGTGCGCCCAAGCTCATCGCCCAAAAAGAGCCTTTTAGCGGCACACCAATCAGCGTGGTGGTCAGCAACACCAACAAAAGATAGCTCAACATTGACAGCGCTACATACGGCAGTTGTTTGCCCAACAAATACTGACGGACTGATGCCGGCGAGGCATAAAGATTGGTAATCGAGCCAATCTCCTTTTCGCGCACCACCCCAAGTGCGGTCATCATGCCCGGGATCATCATCAGCGTCAGCATAATCAAGCCCGGTGAGATCGCATTGACACTTTTGAAGGCTTGATTGTAGATAAACCGCACTTCCAGTTCCATCGGGCTGTTGATCGTAACGCCCTGCTGCCGATACAGCTGTTGTACATATTCGCCAATAATTCCCTGACTATAACCGACAATATTTTCGCCGTTAAACGGCATTGAACCATCAACATATAATCCCACTTGTGGCGTTTTCTGTTGCAGCAAATCACGCCCGAAATTTGGCAAAATCTCTATCACCAAGCGGGCACGACCGCTGTTTAAGCGGCTGGAAATACTTTCTCTGTCGGGCAGCATTTCCACCAATTCAAAATAGCCTGATGCTGAAAATTGTGTGATCAACTCCCGGCTCTGATAACTTTTATCTTGATCCAACACTGCCAGTTTTAAGTTGCTGACATCAAACGAAATCCCCCAACTGCCTGCCAATAATAAAATGACCGGCCCAAAAATCGCAAATAGTAAACGGATCCGATCGCGCAACAGCTCTTTGCCTTCGCGCACCGCAAACGTCCAAATGATGTTGAACCAATAGCCCCAACCAAACGATAATTCCAACGGCGGCTGATCTTGTGATGCAGTGTTGGCTGATGGCTCTGTTGGATTCGTCTGCAACGCCTGCTGCGGCTGCTGTTCTTCTAAATACAGGATAAAGGCCTGCTCCAATGTCGCTGCATGTTTCTGCTGTTGCAACGCTTGCGGCGTGCCAATAGCCAATACTTTGCCGCGATCCATAAACGAAATTCGATCACAGCGCTGCGCCTCATTCATAAAGTGGGTAGAGACAAAGATCGTGATCCGATCTTGGCGTGACAGTTTCAGCAAATATTGCCAAAACATATCACGCGCTGCCGGGTCAACCCCGGAAGTGGGTTCGTCTAAAATCAGTACTTGCGGATGGTGCAGACATGCTGCCGCCAACTGCAACCGCTGTCGTACACCAAGCGAAAGTGCGGTCGGCAGACTGTCTGCAACCTGCTCCAGCTCGAATTGCTGCAATGCCGAAGCGACTGCCGCTTCGCCTTGTTGCCCTTCCAATTGATACAGCTTGGCATGCAGCACCAAATTTTGACGCACACTCAGCTCTTCATACAATGAAAACGCCTGCGACATATAACCGACTTGCTTACGGGTCTGCATATCATTGGCATCGACACTTTTACCCAATAATTCGGCACTGCCGGAACTGGAGTCCAATAAGCCGGTCAGCATTTTCATGGTGGTGCTTTTGCCACAGCCGTTTGAGCCGAGAAAGCCAAAGATTTCGCCACGTGCAATGCTGAAACTGACATTATCCACCGCGGTAAAATCGCCAAATTTTTTACTCAAACCATGTGCTTCAATCGCCGGTAGTGAGTTTGGCTCCGGCTCAAAGTGCGGTATTTGCGAATCATCCCACTGTGTTTGTTTGTCTGGCGGCAGTAATTTGATATAGGCTTGCTCCAGATTTTGACAACCGCTCTGCTGCAACACCGAACGAGTCGGCGCATGCACCAGCAACTTGCCGTCATCCATTGCCAACAGATAATCAAACTGTTCCGCTTCGTCGATATAGGCGGTTGCCACCAGCACCGTCATTCCATCAATCTCAGTACGCAAGTCTGCCACCAACTGCCAAAATTGGCGACGTGACAGCGGATCCACACCAGTGGTCGGTTCGTCTAAGATTAGCAATTCCGGATTATGTACCAAAGCACAGCACAAACTGAGTTTTTGTTTCATACCACCGGACAGCTTGCCGGCAGCACGATCAGCGAACGGTGCCAGCCCGGTCGCCTCTAATAAACGTTGAATCCGCTGCTTGCGTTGCTGCGAATTTAAGCCGAACAGTCGGGCGTGAAAGTCGATATTTTCGTTAATTGAGAGGGTTGGATAGAGATTCTTGCCCAAGCCTTGTGGCATAAAAGCAATTTTGCTGGAGAGTGTTTGACGATCAGATTTATTGGCTTGATCAAGTCCAAGTACTTGCACCGTGCCTTGCTGAATAATTTTGACACCGGCAATCAACGACAACAACGTTGATTTGCCGACCCCGTCCGGACCAATCAGTCCGACCGTTACCCCCTGTGGCAATATCAGCGACACCTTATCCAGCGCCAACGTTTTATCGTAGCGGTGACAAACCTGTTGTAAGTTAACTGCATTTACCTCTGAAGATTCAGAATCTGCCTGCCTCACACTGTTCTCCGTCTATATCTCGATATTGCGGTTACTACGGTAATTTCACTTGCAATTCCGCCGGCCATTGTCCATTTGGTTCAATTAAAACATAGCCAACACCGGTCATACCGCCTTTCAAATAGGCACCATATTGTTGTGCAACCACAGTCGGAATCTGTAGTTTGATTTTAAACACCAGTTTTTCACGCTCCTCTGCGGTTTCAACATATTTTGGCGTGAATTGCGATTCGGCAGAAATATAGGTAACGGTTGCCGGCCAAACCAGATCCAAGCCATCCAGCACAATGCGAGCTTCACTGTTCAATGGAATTTTGTTGACCGTTGGTCCAGGGAAAAACAAGCTCATGCTGACATCATCTACATTCAACAGACTGACGACTTTACCACCCGCAGGAATCACATTGCCGACTTCAGCCAATTTATATTCCACCCGTCCGGCTTGGGGTGCGCGCACGGCCATATCCTGATCAACCGAACCGGCTTGCGCCACCTGTGCACGAGCTTGCTGCACTGCCGCTTCCGCTTCACCTTTCGCTGCCTGGGTGGCTTGTAACGCCGCTTTTGCCGCATCGCGCTGTACTTGACGTTTTTCCAGTTCTGACGCAGAAATCAAATTATCACGCCGCATTTTTTGTGCATTGGTTAAATCCATTTCTGCCACTTTCAGTTGCTGCTGTTGGGCTTCGATTTGCGCTTGTGCCCGCTTGACCGCTTGCTCGGCTTGCATTTGCTGCGCCTGTGCTGCCGCCACTTGCGATTGCGCTATCGTGGAAGACAACTCCGCCAGCAACGCACCTTTTTCAACCTGCTGTCCCTCTTCAACCACGATGGACTCAACCCGACCCGCATATAAACTGGCAACGTCCATCCTTGCCAATTCCAAGCGTCCGTTAACCGAAACCACGCCACTATCGTCTTGCGTTTGCTGCTGTTTAATAAACCAATACGCTGCTGCGCCCAAAAGTGCGGTCAACACGATCAAGAGAATTATTTTTTTCATCATAGTACCCCATATTGCAATCACGTTTTTTGCGAGTAGTACAGAATATGAGACAAATAGTAACTAGCGTTACTAAGTTGTTCAAAACTTACTTTAACAAATAACTAACCGTGATAGCAAGGCAAAGCGCCGATCAAAAGTGCGGTAATTTAGATAGAATGATAAAGTGAGGAAATTTAGGGTGGACTCCCTCCCAGCTGAATCTCGGCACACGGAAATTTGACTTGGGCTGCTTTCTTCCGAATCTGACCCGGTGAACCAAATACCATTGCGAGGAACCAAGAGGGAATCCATTGGATTAACGACTGATAGCAAACTGTGCCGTTAAGTGCGGTGCATTGTCCTACAATTAGCATTGCAATGCAAGTTTAAGTGCTGCAGTTTAAGGGGAAAGCTGCTTATTTATCATGCATTCAGTTGTTTTTCCCTGATGATTTTGCTATAACTTTTTATCGTCTAATTCAAAGCCAGAGGTATTGCAATGTCAAATGTTCTCAACCAACTGATTGATTTACTCACCCTTGAAACCATTGATGATCACTATTTTCGAGGGCAAAGCGTCGATCTGGGCTTGCGCCAAGTGTTCGGCGGGCAAGTGATTGCGCAGGCTCTTGCTGCCGGTATCAATGTCGCACCAGCGGATCGGATTCTACACTCATGCCATGCTTATTTTTTACGCAGCGGTGATGCGCAGCACCCGATCTTATACGATGTGGAAACCCTGCGTGAAGGACGCAGCTTTACCGCACTTCGGATTAAAGCCATTCAACACAATGAGCCGATTTGCCATGTCACGGCATCTTTTCAACGTGCCGAGCCTGGTTTTGATCACCAAAGCCCAATGCCGGAAATTGAGCCACCGGATCAACTGATCAACGAACTAGAAGCGGTGCGTGCCGTTGCGCAATATTTGCCACCCTCAATCAAACAGACACTGATTGCTGATCGTCCATTTGATGTGCGGGCAAAATATTTGAATAACCCGTTCCAAGGGCGTGAGTTTCCGGCGCAGCAATATGCCTGGTTTAAAGCGAACGGGCAGGTGCCGGAAGATTTAAAAATCAATCAATGCCTGCTGGCCTATTTTTCTGATTTTCACTGTCTACTGACCGCACTTCACCCGCACAAAAAAGGCTTTTTGGAAAAAGGCATGAAAGTCGCCACCATCGACCATGCGATTTGGTTTCACCGTCCGTTTGACTTGAATCATTGGTTGCTGCATGCGGTGGAAAGCAATAATGCTTATGGCGCACGCGGTTTAGCACGAGGACAGATTTTCGATCAAGACGGGAGGCTGATTGCCACCACTCAGCAGGAGGGATTGATTCGTTTTTCTGCTGAATAAGAAAGATAAAAGTGCGGTAACAAAATAAAAAGAGAAGTCGAGTTGGTCGATAAGCCGGGTTCTGTCGTGGACAATCATTCCTCTAGGCGTTGGTTTGCACCAACGCTCAAGCAACCTACCCGAACTCTGAGCGGGCACACCCATTGAGTTCCTATTTGGTCTTGCTACGAGTGGAGTTTACCCTGCAACGAACCGTTACCGGTCGCCCGGTGCGCTCTTACCGCACCCTTTCACCCTTACCTGTGCTTAAAAAAGCCATCGGCGGTTTGCTCTCTGTTGCACTTGTCGTAGGCTCACGCCCCCCGGACGTTATCCGGCACTCTGCCCTATGTAGCCCGGACTTTCCTCTCGTCTACTTGTCCTCTAGGTTATTTTGCGACGGTGACGCCGCAACAACGGTTGAGAGCTTCAATAAACCAGCGATTGCCTGACCAACTCGGTGCGCAGTATAACTAAATTTTGTTAATGAAGATAGCCTTTTACACCGGACTTGCTAAATTACGCTGTTGGGATAGAATGCTTTCATCATCAGAATAACCGCTTAATATAAGGTTTTTATGAACTATATTCAGATTGGACAAGAAACATTATCAATTGCAGAACTCGCCCTTAACCGTCTCAGCTCACGCTTGGACGATCAATTCTCACAAGTGGTTGAAGCAATTTTGCAATGCCAAGGACGTTTAGTGGTCGCCGGAATTGGTAAATCCGGTTTAATCGGAAAGAAAATGGTGGCAACTTTCGCCTCCACCGGCACGCCCAGTTTTTTTCTGCACCCGACCGAAGCGTTTCACGGCGATCTTGGCATGCTGAAGTCGGTCGATATTGTAATTTTGATCTCTTACAGTGGCGAAACCGATGATGTCAATAAACTGATTCCCAGCCTGAAAAATTTTGGCAACTGCATCATTGCCATGACCGGCAATCCTGAATCCACCTTGGCAAAACATGCCGATTATATCTTGGATATTGCGGTTGCACGTGAAGCTTGCCCCAACAATCTGGCACCGACAACTTCGGCACTGGTGACCTTAGCACTGGGCGATGCGATTGCGATTGCGCTGATCAAAGCCCGCGATTTCCAACCGATGGATTTTGCCCGCTTCCATCCGGGCGGCAGCTTGGGACGACGTTTACTCAGCCGAGTGCGTGATATGATGCAAACCAGCTTACCGATAGTCAGCCCAGAAACCGCTTTTGCCGACTGTGTCGCCAAAATGACCGAGGGCCGCATGGGAATTGCAATCGTGATGCAAGACGAAAATTTGAAAGGCATCATTACCGACGGCGATATCCGTCGTGCATTTACTGCCAAAGGGATCAAATGTGTCCGCCTGCAAGCCAAAGATATCATGTCGTCTAATCCAAAAACAATCCAAGCCGACGCTTATCTCAATCAAGCGGAAGAGTATATGCGGCAACATAAAATTCATTCGCTGATCGTGTTGGAGCAACAGAAAGTGGTCGGGTTGTTTGAATTCTCTCACTAAGCAGGAAAAAAGATGAACAATAAACTTACAAAGATCAAATTAGTGATCACCGATATCGACGGTGTGCTGACCGACGGCAGTTTATATTACGATGCCAACGGCGAAGCTTTGAAATGTTTCCATGTGCGTGACGGCTTGGGCATTCGCATGTTGATCGAATCCGGAATTCAAGTGGCGGTGCTGTCAGGACGTGACTCGCCGATTTTGCGCAAACGGATTGCCGATCTGAAAATCGATCTGTTTTTGCTCGGTAAATTAGAAAAAGAGAGCGCCTGTTTTGAACTGATGCGGCAAGCGGGTGTCAGCGCCGAACAAACTGCTTATATCGGCGATGACAGCGTGGACTTACCCGCCTTTGCCGTTTGCGGCTTCTCCGCCACCGTAGCCGACGCCCCAGACTATGTTAAACAAGCCGCCGACCGCACTTTAAGCCTTGCCGGCGGCAAAGGGGCTTTTCGCGAACTGTCCGACCTGATTTTAACAGTGCAGGGCAAAGATGAGATCTATCGCAGCGCACAAGGCTTTCTCGCTGCGGCAAAAAAAATGGCGCAGTAGTAGCTGTTGATTACCCCGCTTTAAAATGCGCTAGCCCAAATTGGTACAGCGCGTTTTTTTTATAACCGTAAAGCTCGGCAACAATCGCAGCGGCTTTTTTCAGCGGCAGTTCTTGGCTAATCAGCTCTAACGCTTTGATTGCGTCGGTAGAAAATTCACTTTCCTCAACCGCACTTTGCCCTTCGACAATCAGCACCATTTCGCCTTTGGTACGGTTGTCATCTTGTTGCAACCACGCTAATAAATTTTCAATGCTATCGCCGTGAATGCTTTCCCAAGTCTTGGTCAGTTCACGTGCCAACACCACATAGCGCGTATTGCCCAACACGTTTTGCATATCCTGTAAGCTGTCCAGAATCCGGTGGGTCGATTCATAAAAAATCAGGGTGCGCGGCTCGGCTTTCAGCAATTCGAATTTATCACGTCTGGCTTTACTTTTTGCCGGTAAAAATCCTTCAAAACAGAAACGATCAGAAGCGATTCCGGCGGCACAAAGTGCGGTGATTGCGGCACAAGCCCCGGGAATCGGCACGACTTTAATCCCGGCTTGTCGACATTGGCGCACTAAATGAAAGCCCGGATCGCTGATCAACGGTGTTCCTGCATCAGAAATCAAGGCAATATTTTCGCCCTGCTGCAATCGTTCGACCAGACTATCGGCTTTTTGCTGTTCATTATGATCATGCAGCGCCAACAGCGGTTTTTTGATGCCGTAATGGCTCAACAATATCCCACTGTGACGGGTATCTTCCGCTGCAATCCGATCAACTGTCGCTAAAATTGTCAGCGCCCGCTGGCTGATATCCTGCAAATTCCCGATAGGGGTAGCAACGATATATAAAATTCCTGCTTGATTATCCATAAATTATTACGTCTTTGATTGATTTTAGTGTTTGAGATAAGTAAGATCGAGTTTGTTATTCTAACGAATTTGGAGCTGCTATGTCTAAGACTAATCTGCCTAAAGCCAATGTTGTGGCCATTTTGCTACAAAGTTGCAACATTAAATCCCTGTTAATGCCGTTTTTGATGGTGCTATTCCTTGCCGCTTGCGGTACTGATATTTTTTCCGGTTCCGGTGGTAGTCTGCTGCAACGTGACGCCAATGCCAGCTCTGAGTTTTACTTAAACCGCGCGGAACAAGCCACCAATAATACCGAAAAGACCAATTATCAGCTCTTGGCAGCACGGGTTCTGTTGACTGAAAACAAAATGAGTCAAGCGGAAAGTTTGCTCGCTTCTTTGCAAAAATTGGATAAAGAGCAAACATTGGATAAAAATTTGCTTATGGCACAAATTTATGCCAACAAGCGTGCCAACAGCGATGCCAACACAACGTTACAAGCGGTTCCGTTCAATCAGCTGAGCAATTCACAAAAAGCACGCTACTATATCACCCAAGCTAAAATTGCCGATAATCAAAACAATTTAACCGATGCGTTGCGCTCGCTAGTGCTCGCCGACCAGGTGATCAGCGACACCGAACGCAAACAGCAAAATATCAATAATATCTGGAAATTGCTGCGTGCCGGCAACGCCACTACCCTGCGCAATATTGCGCCGGAAAGCGGTGATATTGCCTTGAACGGCTGGCTATCGTTGATCAATGCTTATAATAGCAATATTGCCCAACCGGAAAATCTGCGTAATGCAATTCAAAGCTGGCGCAGTGCTTACCCGAACCACAGCGCTGCCTACTTGCTGCCGACTGAAATTCAGGATGCACTGAATTATCAACAAGTAAACTTAAGCAATATCGCTCTGTTACTGCCGACCAGTGGCAACGCTCAATTGATCGGTAACACAATTAAAAAAGGCTTTGATGATGCGCGTGGACAAAGTGCGGTGACAATCACCACTTACGACACCATGACCACACCCATGGCGGATATTATCGCCCAAGCAAAAGCTAACGGGGCACAAGCCATTGTCGGGCCTTTGATCAAAAACCAGGTTGATAACCTGCTGGCAGGTGATACCAGTGGTTTGCAAGTATTGGCGCTCAATTCTACCGCCAATGCACAGCCCATCGCCAACGTCTGTTATTATGGTCTATCACCTGAAGCAGAAGCCCGTTCAGCAGCTGACCGTATCTGGAATGACGGTATCCGCAATCCGTTGGTGATTGTGCCACAAAATGATTTGGGGCAACGCACCGCGTCTGCATTCAATTTGCGTTGGCAGCAACTTGCGGCAACTGATGCTTCAACTCAATTTTATCATTCGCCTAATGATATTTTAGCGGCATTGCAAAGCGGCTTAGGCAATTCACAGAGTGAACAACGCAGTGAAACTATTGCGGCAATTACCGGCGCTAATGTACAAACTAATAGTTACACGCGTGAAGATATTCAAGCGTTGTATATTGTTGCCGACAGCAACGATTTGCTCGATATTAAAAATACTGTCAATAATTCTGCTTATGGTCGCAATTTGAAACTATATGCGACTTCACGTAGTAATTCACCAAATAACGGTCCTGATTACCGTCTGACAATGGAAGGATTGAAATTCAGTGAAATTCCTTTCCTGAGCGATACCCAAAACAGCCAATACAACCAAGTCGCCAATGCATTGGGTGGCGATTATTCGCTGATCCGTTTATATGCAATGGGCTCAGATGCTTGGTTATTAATTAATAAATTCAATGAATTACGGCAAATTCCAGGATATACAATTAACGGTTTAACCGGTAAGTTAAGCGCCGGTAACGGCTGTAATATTGATCGTGATATGACGTGGCTTGAATACCAAGGCGGAGTGATTCGCGTATTAAATTAATTGCAACCATTCGAAATATGCTGGGCGGCAATAACCCTATTAGAAAAAGTGCGGTCTCCAATACCCGGCAGCAAGGGGCGCGATTTGAACATCAAGCGCGCCGCTTTTTGCAACAACAAGGATTGAAGTTCATCGCCGCTAACCAATTCTTCCCCTGTGGTGAATTAGATTTAATTATGCAGGACGGCGACTTTATGGTTTTTGTCGAAGTGCGTCAACGCAGTGATAGCCGCTTTGGTGACGCTTGGGAAAGTATTTCTGCCCAAAAACAACGGCGCTGGATTAAGGCTGCTGAAGCCTGGTTAAACCAACAACATAAAAGTTTGGAAACCTGTGCCTGCCGCTTTGATTTAATCACTTTTGATCAACATAAAGATCAACCTGAACCGCACCTTCATTGGTTTAAACATTTTATTGAATTTAATCATTAACAATCGATATGAATGATAACAATTTGTTAGACAAAGTTAAAAATACTTTCACCGAAAGCATTCAAACCCAAATTTCGGCAACCGAAAGCCTGTCAGATAGTATCGTGCAAGCCTCTGAAATGCTGGTCGGCTGCTTGCTTGACGGGCATAAAATCATTGTCTGCGGCAATGGACGCTCAAATGCCAATGCACAATTTCTGGTGACCAATTTGCTGCACCGCTACCACTTAGAACGCCCCAGCTTACCGGCACTATTAATCGGTTTGGACGGCGCCCTCGGTGCCTCGATTATAGCCGACAACAATCCGGCACAAATTTTCTTGCGCCAATTCGAATGTGTCGCACAACCCGGTGATGTACTGATTCTGCTTTCGCCACAAGGCCGTGAAGAGGCGGTGTTGAATTTGATTCATGCCGCTAACAGCAAAGAGCTACCGATTATCACGCTGACAGGAAGACAAAACGATCATATCCGCGGAGCCTTGGGTGAAGATGACTTAGATATTTCAATTCCGGCACAAAAAGAAGCCCGAATTATTGAAAATCACCTTCTTGTGATCAATATTTTGTGCGACTTGATTGAACATCGCCTGTTTTCCCATTAATATGAAACACTAAATTCAGATAAACTCTAATTTCAGGAGCGTCTATGCTACGTACTATGCCATGCACGACAACCGCCTCAAAACTTATTAAAGTCAGTTTTCTTTTGCTTGCTACCTTAGGTCTGCAAGCTTGCATCACCACCGCCGTGGTCGGCACGGCTGCCGTTGCTACCAAAGTCGCAACCGATCCACGTACCGCTGGTACCCAAATTGATGATGAAACCCTGGAGGTTCGAGTCTCTTCCGCTTTAAACAAAGATCCTGAAATTAAAGAAGACGCCCGTATCAATATTATCTCTTACAACACTAAAGTATTATTAATCGGGCAAGTACCAAATGAATCTCTGCGCGAGACAGCTAAAAATCTTGCCAGTGGGGTCGATGGGGTGACCGATATCTATAATGAGATTCGTGTCGGTGAAAAAATCGGTTTTGGACAAATCAGTACCGACAGTTGGATCACCACCAGAATCAAATCCAAACTGCTGCTGAACTCTGCGGTTAAATCTACTGATGTGAAAGTGATCACTGAAAACGGCGAAGTATTTCTGATGGGAAATGTGACTCAGGCGCAAGCCAATGCCGCTGCTGAAGATGCTCGTTATGTCGGTGGAGTAAGCAAAGTCATCAAGGTATTCTCTTATATTAATTAATCAAGAATCTTCAATTGGATTCTGACCAGCAAGGATATCGTTTTGCAAACATTCAAACAGTACGCCTTAAATCAGTTTGCGGCTGCCGACTATAAAAAAATCGGTAGCACGTTGTTACTCTGCGCTGTGTTAAGCGCCTGTAGCGTCAGTGAACCGGAAAAAACCATCGTTTATGTCGATCAACGCTCACCGCTTTGGCAGCAGCAACTGCAACATTTAAATCAGATCAAAACCTACCGTAGCAGCGGTCAACTGGGCTATATTAGTCCAGGAGAGCGCTTTTCCACCCGTTTCGATTGGCAATTTGTGGACGATCAGCACTATCAACTTCACCTCTCTTCCGCCTTGAGCGCTACTACCATGACTTTTCGTATGACCCCGCAAGGCTTGGTGGTCACGGATAATAAAGGTAACCGACGCGCGGCAGATAATCCACAAGCGCTGCTGCAAGAGATAGTCGGCATGGAATTTCCAATCGAACTGTTCAGCTACTGGCTAAAAGGTCAACCACAAGGCAGCAACCAGTATAAAGTCGGGCAAGATTACGTGTTGGCTGAGTTAAATTACACGATCAACGGACAACTCTGGCAGGCAAAATATACTGATTACTACTTGCAGCAACAGCCACCGCTCCCCAAAGATATTCTGATTTCCGGTGAACGACAACAATTGAAAATTCGGGTTGACGAGTGGAAATTTTAAATAGGATGGACCAATCTTATCACTTCAACAGCACAGCTCTGAGTGAAAATGCGCTGCAACAGTGTTATCCTTGCCCAGCTAAACTCAATCTATTTTTATACATTAATCGCCAACGTAGCGACGGGTACCATGAGCTGCAAACCCTATTTCAATTTCTGGATTACGGCGACTGGCTCACGGTTCACGTAAGAAACGACACTCAAATTAATCTCACACCGCACTTGGAGGGTGTTTCTCCCGAACACAACTTGGTTTACCGTGCCGCAAAGCTACTGCAACAGCATAGCGGCTGCCAGTTAGGTGCTGATCTGTATTTAGATAAAGTATTACCGATGGGCGGCGGTGTCGGCGGCGGTTCATCGAATGCAGCAACCGCACTTGTAGTGCTGAACCAACTTTGGCGGCTCAATCTGGATTTGGGCAGCTTAGCAAAGCTGGGACTCACTCTCGGTGCTGATGTTCCGATTTTTATTTATGGCAATGCCGCTTTTGCTGAAGGGGTTGGCGAAGAATTAACGGCTTGTTATCCTGAAGAAAAATGGTATTTAGTGGCTAAACCCAATGTCAGTATCGCTACCGCCGAAGTTTTTGGCGATCCCGCACTGCCACGCCATACCCCTAAAAAATCGCTAACGACACTATTAAAACAAGAATTTTCCAATGATTGTGAAAAAATTGTCAGGGATCACTATCCTGAGGTTGAACATTTGCTAAACTGGTTGCTACAATATGCACCTGCACGGCTAACAGGAACCGGCGCCTGTGTTTTCGCCGAATTTGACAATAAAATAGCCGCACAACAAGTATGTGAACAATTACCCAATACTATAAATGCTTTTGTTGCACGAGGAATGAACCGCTCCCCGCTGCATATTTTGCTCGGAAAAACCAGATAAAGTCTGATATAACGCACTAACGAGATAAGATTTTACAGTAAATTTCACAGATTGCAGTGCAATCATAATTTTCAATATCCAACTTGGGGTTAAAACATGCCTGACATGAAGCTTTTTGCCGGAAACGCCACACCGGCTTTGGCCAAAAAAATTTCCGAACGCCTATATACTTCTCTCGGTAAAGCGACCGTCGGTCGTTTCAGCGACGGTGAAATCAACGTTCAGATCAATGAAAATGTACGGGGAAGTGATGTGTTTATCATTCAGTCCACCTGTGCGCCAACCAACGACAACCTGATGGAATTGATTGTAATGGTGGATGCTTTACGACGCGCCTCTGCTGGTCGTATCACGGCGGTCATTCCTTATTTCGGCTATGCACGACAAGATCGCCGCGTCCGTTCTGCCCGTGTGCCGATCACTGCCAAAGTCGTTGCCGACTTTCTTTCCAGCGTCGGAATTGATCGTGTGCTAACCTGCGACCTGCACGCCGAACAGATTCAAGGCTTCTTCGATGTGCCGGTTGATAACGTTTTTGGCTCACCGGTTTTAATCAACGATATCGTCAAAAAAACCGACTTGACCAATCCAATCGTGGTTTCACCGGATATCGGTGGCGTTGTGCGTGCCAGAGCGGTTGCCAAGTTGTTGAATGACACCGATATGGCGATTATCGACAAACGCCGCCCGCGCGCCAATGTATCGCAAGTCATGCACATCATCGGTGAAGTGGCTGGTCGGGATTGTATTCTGGTTGATGACATGATCGATACCGGCGGCACGCTATGCAAAGCTGCCGATGCACTGAAAGAGCGCGGTGCGCGCCGTGTTTATGCCTACGCAACTCACCCGATTTTCTCCGGCAATGCAGCACAAAATATTGCCAGCGGCGCAATCGATGAGATCGTCGTCACCGACACCATCCCGCTTGCCCCTGAAATCGAAGCATTGAACAAAGTGCGGATCTTAACCCTGTCCGGCATGTTGGCAGAAGCCATCCGCCGAATCAACAATGAAGAGTCTATTTCAGCCATGTTTGACTAGATTACTTTATTTCGACAAATAACTGCGCCGTAAAAGTGGAAAACTTCAACCATAGCGGCGCAGTTTTTTTACGGATAAATATTGGCTAATATGACTTAAAATGCCGACATAGTAGACAAAATGCGGGATAGTACGGAAAGTGTGCTGGTGGCCCCAACAGGACTTGAACCTGTGACCAATCGATTATGAGTCGACTGCTCTAACCAACTGAGCTATGGGGCCGTTAATAAGAATTGTACATCACATAAAGAGCTTGAGATTATAGAGGAATCGTTAGGCTAAGTCTATATACTCAACATTGGTTGACTAAAAAACAAGCTTGATTCACTAAGAAAAAAGTGCGGTCGAAACAACCGTTCAACCGCACTTTTACTAATTTGAATAAATTGTCCAGCGCTATTCGTCCAAAAAGCTCTTGAGGTTTTCTGAGCGGCTCGGGTGGCGTAATTTACGCAGTGCTTTAGCTTCGATTTGACGAATTCGTTCACGGGTTACATCAAATTGTTTACCCACCTCTTCCAAGGTGTGGTCGGTATTCATATCGATCCCGAAACGCATCCGCAACACTTTGGCTTCACGCGGGGTCAGCCCATCTAACACTTCTTGCGTCGCCATTTTCAAGCTTTCAGCAGTGGCCGAATCCAACGGTAGCTCCAAGGTACTATCTTCAATAAAATCACCTAAATGTGAATCGTCGTCATCACCAATCGGCGTTTCCATCGAAATTGGTTCTTTGGCAATCTTCAGCACTTTACGGATTTTATCTTCCGGCATATTCATGCGCTCCGCCAACTCTTCCGGTGTGGCATCACGCCCCATTTCCTGCAGCATTTGACGCGAAATACGATTTAATTTATTAATGGTTTCAATCATATGCACCGGAATCCGGATAGTACGCGCCTGATCGGCAATCGAACGGGTGATCGCCTGACGGATCCACCAAGTTGCATAAGTAGAAAATTTATAACCACGGCGATATTCAAATTTATCCACCGCTTTCATCAAGCCGATATTGCCTTCTTGAATCAGATCCAAGAATTGCAAACCACGATTAGTATATTTTTTAGCGATCGAAATCACCAAACGCAAGTTGGCTTCCACCATCTCTTTTTTGGCGCGACGCGCCTTCAGTTCGCCTTGCGAAATCCGTTCACCGATTTCACGAATTTGTGCAACCGATAGGCTACTGTCTTTTTCAATCACTTCAAACTTACTGATAATGGTACGAATTTCAGGTTCGTAGCTCTGTAATTTCTCCGACCATGGCTTGCCCGCGTTTAACGCTTTAACTAACCAACTATCGCTAGTCTCATGCCCGATAAAGCCTTTCGGGAAGTAACTGCTCGGCACTTTGCTGTATTCATTGACCAGGCGACGCAACAACCGCTCTTCGGTACGGATACGCTTCAACATACCGCGCATCAACAGCACCAAACTATCAAATTGTTTCGGCACTAAGCGGAATTGTTGGAATACGTCTGAAAGCACCGCAATGTGTTCTTTGGCTTTTTTACTGGTGCGCCCATGTTTTCTGATCACTTCCAAAGTTACGCTGTACTGCTCTTTCAACTCTGTAAATTTTTGACGGGCAAATTCCGGATCAATACTATTATCGGAATCATCGCTATCTGCTGAATTTCCGTCTTCACTCTCTTCTTCTTCATCATTCAGATCTGCAGCAGTGGCTTCACTTTCAGACTCTTCATCATCGAAGTTTTCAGCCAGTTCAACCGCTTCTTCAACGACAACATCATTCAGATCCACAAAACCAGTGATGAGATCGGTCAAACGAATCGTACCGGCTTCCACCTGATCATATTGCTCCAATAAAGAGGTGATTGCTTCTGGGTATTCGGCGACCGCACTTTGTACTTCGTTGATCCCTTCTTCAATGCGTTTGGCAATATCAATTTCGCCTTCACGAGTCAACAACTCTACGCTACCCATTTCACGCATATACATTCGCACCGGATCAGTAGTACGACCCAACTCAGCCTCTACACTCGACAATACTTGTGTGGCTTCTTCTACCGCATCTTCATCGGCGATATTTTCATTCAACATCAAGTCATCAGCATCCGGCGCTGTTTCCAACACTTGGATTCCCATGTCGTTGATCATTTGAATAATATCTTCAATCTGCTCGGCATCCACCAACTCTTCCGGCAGGTGATCGTTCACCTCAGCAAAAGTTAAATAGCCTTGCTCTTTTCCTTGGGCAATCAGCAGTTTTAATTGAGATTTAGAGGTTTGCTCCATAAATTTGATATCCGCACTTATTGATTATTGAGGTTAAAAGGCAAATTACAGCTGTGGATTATACCATAGCTGCCGATTCCAACCCAACGGATTCTTACCGAATGGATTTATTTGCCTGTAATAATTCCGCTAACTCTTTCTTCTCTTCCAAACTCAAGCGTTGATTTCGATCTTTGGCAATTAGCAATTCCATTCGTTTTTCAATCAACCGGTTATATAGATGATCTAAATTATCCATAAAGGTCTTTTCTACGTTGTCATCGTCGATAAGATGATCCCAAACCGCCAACATTTCAAGGGGCTTCTCGTTTTCTTTTCCGCGCCAATACTCCAAAATCTGCCCCGTGGTCAAGCCGACCCGGCTTTGGCACAAGCTTGCCAGACTATAGAACAGCTGAAAGCCGGGGTCGTCCAGATCACGCAACGGCTCAATGTCCGGAATGGTTTCCACCAAACGTGGATTTTGCAGCAGCAATGCAATCAGCAGGCGCATTGGAGTTTGTTTAATTTTAGGCTGTGTCATGACCGCACTTTCGCGCTGTTGTGTGGTTTCGGCAATCAGTTTTTGCAGCTGGTTCGGATCAAGAATCCCCAGTTTGCTGCCCAAAATTTCGACCAAATAGGTGCGCAGCAACTTGCCCGGAATTTTTTGAATCAACGGCTCACTGAGTGCCGCTAATTTTGCCTTACCTTCTTTGCTGCTTAAATCCACTTGTTGCAGCAACTGCTCAAATAGAAACTCATTCAGGTTTTTAGCTTGTGCCACAAATGCTAAAAATGCCGTTTTACCCACTTGGCGAATATAAGAGTCCGGATCTTCGCCGTCGGGCAGAAAAACAAATTTTAACTGCCGTCCATCGTGTAAGTGCGGTAACGCATTTTCCAATGCACGCCATGCTGCATCTCGCCCGGCACGATCGCCATCGTAGCAGCAGATAATCTGTTCACAGCTGCGAAACAGTTGTTGAATCTGTTCTGAAGTGGTGGCGGTGCCTAATGCAGCAACGGCATTATTTACGCCAAATTGCGCCAAGGCAACCACATCCATATAACCTTCAACCACCAATAAGAAATCCGGTTCAGCATTGTCTTGCAGCGCTTCGTACAATCCGTAGAGCTCATTGCCTTTGTGGTAGATTGCAGTTTCCGGCGAATTTAAATACTTTGGTTTTTCATCGCCCAGCACTCGCCCGCCAAACGCAATCACTCGTCCGCGCCGATCACGAATCGGAAACATCAACCGATGCCGAAACCGATCATAAATATTGCCACGGTCATTTTTCGACAACATACCACTGTCCAACAACTGTTGCTGCATTTCTCGGCTTTGTCCGAAACGTTGCAGCACGCTGTCCATACGGTTAGGCACAAAGCCGATTTGATAACGCGCCATCACTTCTGGCGATAAACCGCGTTTTGCTGCATAAGTTTGTGCCGGAATATCGTTCGCCAGATTTTGTTGATAAAAAACGGCAATATCTTGCATCAATTGATGCAGATCGCGCTTGCTTTGATAACTTAAACTCCCGCCTTTTTCTGAGTCAAATTTTCGCTGCTCGCGTGGTACATCCAAGCCGTGTATTGCCGCCAACTCTTCGACGGCTTCCACAAACTCCAACTTGTCATATTCCATTAAAAACCCAATCGCATTGCCGTGTGCACCACAACCAAAACAGTGATAGAACTGTTTATTTTGGCTGACAGTAAAAGAGGGGGTTTTCTCATGATGAAAAGGACAGCAAGCCTGGTAATCACGGCCGGCTTTTTTCAATTTGACACGCCCATTAATCAATTCGACAATGTCTGTGCGCGCCAAGAGATCATCAATAAATGTTCTTGGAATAGGACCTTTCATCAGTGCAATTGCTCCGCTTCAGGTTATTTTAAATGACGCAATAAAAAGAGAAAATTTTATATAATAAAACCGTGAAGCACTGGGCATCACGGTTTTATTGAATTCTAACAGTTTACCGCCAAAACGGTAGCGCTGTTTAAATTAATATAAACGGGTATGACGGGCGTTTTCACGAGCCAATTTTTTTGCATGGCGTTTTTGTGCGGACGCTTTTTCACGTTTACGAATAGTAGTTGGTTTTTCGTAGAACTCACGGCTGCGAACTTCGGCTAAGATACCGGCTTTTTCGCATGAACGTTTGAAACGACGTAATGCTACGTCAAAGGATTCGTTTTCACGTACTTTAATTACAGGCATGTGCCATTCACCTCAAAGGAACTTTGTTATTTTAACTTAATTGCCGCACTTAAGACGACAGGACGATATAAAGGTTTGCAATTCTAATGCAAAACATAGCCTAAAGTCAAAGCAAAGTTTCTTATTACCCAAAAAAACTTATGGCTTTTCTGCCGCTCGGCTGGAGAAAAACGCGAAATTTGCGTAGAATATCACTTTATTTGACAGATTCGAAAAACAGGTAATTCTTGAATGCGGATTTTAGGTATTGAAACCTCTTGTGATGAAACCGGCGTGGCTATTTATGATGAACAGCAAGGGCTTGTCGCCAACCAACTGTATTCCCAGGTTGCGCTGCACGCCGATTACGGCGGCGTAGTACCGGAACTTGCCTCGCGCGACCATATCCGTAAAACAGCACCGTTAATTCAAGCTGCCTTGCAAGAAGCCGGACTGCGTCCTGAAGATATCGACGGTGTTGCTTATACCGCCGGCCCCGGTTTGGTCGGCGCATTATTAGTCGGCTCGACCATTGCTCGCTCCCTCGCCTATGCCTGGAGTGTGCCTGCCTTGGGGGTACACCACATGGAAGGACACCTGCTTGCACCGATGCTGGAAGACAATCCGCCTGACTTTCCGTTTATCGCATTGTTAGTATCTGGCGGACATACGCAATTGGTGCAAGTGGACGGCGTCGGGCAGTATCAACTGCTGGGAGAATCAATTGACGATGCCGCCGGCGAAGCCTTTGATAAAACCGCAAAACTGCTAGGATTAGATTATCCCGGTGGTGCAGCGCTGGCAAAACTGGCGCAAAACGGCAAAGTGCGGTTCAAATTTCCTCGTCCGATGACCGATCGCCCGGGCTTGGATTTTAGTTTTTCCGGTTTGAAAACCTTTGCTGCCAACACCATTGCCAACAATCCCGATGACGAGCAGACTCGCGCCGACATCGCATTTGCTTTTCAAGAAGCTGTAATTGACACTTTGATGATAAAATGCCGCCGTGCCTTACAGCAAACCGGCTTAAAACGTTTGGTGATCGCCGGAGGCGTCAGCGCCAATACCGCACTTCGCCACGGTTTGGCAGAATTAATGCAGCAACTCAGCGGCGAAGTTTTTTACCCCAAACCACAATTTTGCACCGACAACGGTGCTATGATTGCTTATGCTGGCTTTTTAAGACTAAAACACGGACAACGCCAAGATCTAGCGATCGAAGTGCGGCCACGCTGGAATATGACAGAACTTTCGCCTTTAGTGACGATATAAAGTGGCGATAAAAAGTGGCGCTATAAATTGGTACTCTAAAGTGGCACTCTAAATTTAACAAATGACTTAACGACTTATACTTGCTTAAAAAAGGAGATTATGATGAAAAATTGGCATGTTTGGCTACTTATCGGCAGTATTTCAATTCTGTTCGGCTTGTTCGCGATTATTAACCCGTTTGCCGCCAGTATTGCGGTGGAACAACTGATTTCTTGGATCTTCATTTTGATCGGGATAATCCAAATTTACTCCGCTTGGAAAACCCAACGGTTTTCATGGGTGATGTTGTCGGGGGTTATCGGACTGCTGGTCGGTTTGGTGATGCTGACCAACCCGTTAGTCGCCCTAATCTCGCTCACTGCAACCATCTCCATTTTACTACTGTGCATCGGCTGTGCCAAACTACTCGCCTCTTGGCGCTTGCGCGGCACACCGTTTTTTGGTTTTGTGATGTTTTCTGGGCTGCTGTCGGTGTTGATTTCAATCGTTATTCTTGCCAATCTGCCGAACGCCGCCGCTAACCTGCTTGGCTTACTGCTGGCAATCGAACTGATTTCAAACGGAATTTCACTGCTGACCTATTCAGTGATCATCAAAAAAATGGAACAGGAATAATCGAAAAACAACAAAGTGCGGTCTACTAAACCGCACTTGCTCTTTTGTTTACCAATTTGTCATTTGTTGAATTAAGGCTAGCATATTGCTCTTTATCTTATAAATCAGGACCAATGTCTCCTATCGGTATGGCATCTTTTGAATTTATTTGAATGCAAAGATTATTTACTAAACTTTTTAAAATTATTTTAGAGTACTCCGACTTTTCCTTAGTATTATCAGATGAATATTCGGGGAAATATCCAGCTATAAATTGTCCGATTGCCGCATTGTCAGTAGAGAAATCAGGGCATAATATTAAGA
>NZ_VDHB01000029.1:0-9758 GCF_006227735.1 Testudinibacter sp. 'clade 2' | reverse complement strand
TGATTAGACAGTACAGGAAGTTTATTATGCTTTATAACCGAGATGAGATCAGGGAGAACTGCGGTTTTGGTCTGATTGCCCATTTGGAGGGAAAACCCAGCCATAAGGTGGTGAGAACCGCGATTTTGGGTCTGTCGCGGATGCAACACCGTGGCGCGGTGTTATCTGACGGAAAAACCGGTGACGGTTGTGGTTTGCATATGCAGATGCCAAAACGTTTTTTCCGCTTTTTAGCGGAAGAACAAGGTTGGCGTTTGGGCAAAGAGTTTGCCGTCGGGCAGATTTTTCTGCCGACTGATCCGCAATTAATCGAACAGTATTGTGCGATCATCAAAGAAGAATTGACGCGTGAAACGTTGACGATTGCGGCGTGGCGCGATGTGGCGATCAATAAATCGGTGTTGGGGGAAATTGCGGCGTCGAGTTTACCGATGATTAAGCAGGTGTTTGTCAATGCGCCGGCAGGTTGGGGGCGCACCGATATCGAACGCCGTTTGTTTATGGCACGCCGTCGGATTGAAATGCGGATTGAACATCCCGATTTCTATATTTGTAGCTTGTCTAGTCAAGTGATTATCTATAAAGGCTTGTGTATTCCGAGGGATTTGCCGAAATTTTATCTGGACTTGGCGGATCTGCGCATGGAGAGCGGTATCTGCTTGTTTCATCAGCGTTTTTCGACCAATACTTTACCGCGTTGGAAGTTGGCACAGCCGTTCCGTTTTTTAGCACATAACGGTGAAATCAACACCATCTCCGGCAACCGTGCTTGGGCTCGGGCGCGAGGCTATAAGTATCATACGCCATTGATTCCGGACTTGCAGACGGTGGCGCCGTTTGTGAATGAAAGTGGTTCGGACTCCAGTTCGTTAGACAATATGTTGGAATTGTTCGTCAACGGCGGTATGGATTTATTCCGTGCTATGCGCTTATTAGTGCCGCCAGCATGGCAGTATAACCCGGATATGGACGATGAATTGCAGGCGTTCTACGATTTTAACTCGATGCACATGGAGCCGTGGGACGGCCCAGCGGGAATCGTGCTCAGCGACGGTACGCATGCCGCTTGTACGTTGGACAGAAACGGTTTGCGTCCGGCGCGTTATGTGATTACGCAAGATAAGTTAATCACCATCGCCAGCGAAGTCGGCATTTGGGATTATGCCCCCGATGAAGTGGTGGAAAAAGGGCGGGTCGGCCCGGGCGAATTGTTGGTGATTGATACTATCAACGGCAAGTTGATCCATTCCAACGAGATTGATGCAGAACTGAAACAGCGCCATCCGTACCGTGCTTGGTTGGATAAAAACGTATTGCGTTTAAAACCTTATGAAAACCTGCCGGACGATAAAATCGGTAAGGCGGAATTGGATCAAACCGCACTTTCGATTCATCAGAAGCAATTTGCTTACGATAAAGAAGAGTTGGAAAATCTGATTCGGGTTTTGGGCGAAGACGGACAAGAAGCGGTCGGTTCAATGGGCGATGATGCCCCGTTTGCAGTGCTGTCCGAGAAGCCGCGAATTCTTTATGATTACTTCCGCCAATATTTTGCGCAAGTCACCAACCCGCCGATCGACCCATTGCGGGAAAAGCACGTGATGAGCTTGAACACCAGCATCGGGCGAGAAATGAGCGTGTTTTTCGAAACGGAGGGGATGTCGCATCGGGTCAGTTTCAAATCGCCGATTTTGCTGTATTCGGATATGCAGCAGTTGAAAGCCTTAGAACCGACTTATTACCAACACCAAGTGCTGGACGCCACTTACGATCCGCAGGATTTATCGTTGCAAGAGGCGCTGCTGAGATTATGCGATCAAGCCGAAAGTGCGGTGCGCAGCGGTTCAGTGTTGTTGATTATTTCCGACCGCACTTTGGCGAAAAACCGATTGCCGATTCCTGCGGTGTTAGCGGTGGGTGCGGTGCAACAACGTTTGGTAGATACCCACTTGCGCTGCGATGCCAATATTGTGGTTGAAACCGGTTCGGCGCGCAATCCGCACCATTTCGCGGTGTTGATCGGTTTGGGTGCCACGGCGATTTATCCGTATTTAGCCTATGAAACATTGGCAGCCATGATCGCCGAAGGCGCGATTAAAAAACCAGTCCGGCAGGTGATGGCGAATTTCCGCGATGGTATCAACAAAGGCTTGTATAAAATTATTTCTAAAATGGGAATCTCTACTATTTCGTCTTACCGCTGCGCACACCTGTTTGAAGCGGTCGGTTTAAGTGACGAAGTCGTTGATCTCTGTTTCCGTAAAATCCGTTCACGGATTAAAGGCGCAGGCTTTGTTGAATTGGAAGCTGATTTGAAAGCATTGAATAAGTCGGCTTGGCGTGCCAGCCAGGATCTGGATAACGGTGGCTATCTGAAATATAAACCGCAAGGGGAGTATCACGCCTATAATCCGGAGGTGGTGAATTACTTACAGCAAGCGGTGAACAGTGGTGATTATTCGATTTATCGCCAATATGCCGAGACAGTAAACCATCGTCCGGCGACAACGTTGCGTGATCTGTTAAAACTGAATATTGATCCGGCGAAAAAAATTGGCTTAGAACACGTTGAACCAGCGGAAGGGCTGTACAAACGTTTCGATTCGGCGGCGATGAGCATCGGCGCATTATCGCCGGAAGCGCACGAAGCACTGGCGGTGGCGATGAACCGTTTAGGCGGCTATTCCAACTCCGGTGAAGGTGGCGAAGATCCGAAACGTTATGGCACCGAAAAAGTGTCTAAAATCAAACAAGTGGCATCGGGGCGTTTTGGGGTGACACCGGCGTATTTGATGAGCGCCGAAGTGATTCAAATCAAAGTGGCGCAAGGGGCAAAACCGGGAGAGGGCGGGCAACTGCCGGGCGATAAAGTCACTCCGTATATTGCACAGTTGCGGTATGCCGTGCCGGGTTCGACCTTGATTTCACCGCCGCCGCATCACGATATTTATTCGATTGAAGATTTGGCACAGCTGATTTTCGACTTGAAACAGGTCAATCCTAAAGCGATGATTTCGGTCAAACTGGTATCACTGCCGGGTGTCGGCACGATTGCTACCGGCGTAGCGAAAGCCTATGCAGATTTGATTACCATTGCCGGTTATGACGGTGGCACCGGCGCCAGTCCGTTGTCGAGCGTGAAATATGCCGGTTCACCGTGGGAATTAGGCTTGGCGGAAGCGCAACAGGCGTTGGTGGAAAATAACTTACGCCATAAAGTGCGGTTGCAGGTCGATGGTGGTCTGAAAACCGGTCTGGATGTGATCAAAGCAGCGATTTTGGGGGCGGAGAGTTTCGGTTTCGGCACCGGACCGATGGTGGCGTTAGGCTGTCGTTATCTGCGGATTTGCCACCTGAACAACTGTGCGACCGGAATTGCAACCCAAGACGAAAAATTGCGTCAAAACCACTATCACGGTTTGCCGGAAAAAGCGATGAACTACTTCAAGTTTATCGCACAGGACGTACGCGAATTGATGGCAGAGCTGGGCGTAACCAAGCTGACCGATCTGATCGGGCGCACTGATTTACTGTCAATTATTGAAGGCAAAACCGCTAAACAGCATGCCTTAGATTTAAGTGGATTGCTGTATGCACCGAAAGTACCAGAGGGTAGTGCCCGACACTGTATTGAAGCCAACCCGACAATGGATAAAGGCGAGCTTAACAAAGCCATTGTTGCCGATGTGGCAACCGCACTTGCCGCTCAGACACAAGTGGACTTGAGCTACGATGTGCGCAACACAGACCGCTCGGTGGGGGCGACTTTATCAGGGATGATTGCGCAGCAATACGGCAATAAAGGTAACGACAAGCAACGTTTTGAGATTCGCTTAAACGGCACGGTCGGGCAAAGCCTCGGTGTGTGGCTGGCTGGCGGCGTCAATCTGTATCTCACCGGCGATGCCAACGATTATGTCGGTAAAGGAATGGCTGGCGGCAAAATTGCGATCCGTCCGCACAGCGGTACCCTCTTCAAAGCAGAAGAGTCGACTATCGCCGGCAACACCTGTTTATACGGCGCAACCGGCGGCAAACTGTTTGCTTCCGGCAGAGCCGGAGAACGCTTTGCAGTGCGCAATTCCGGCGCAACGGCGGTGGTGGAAGGCATCGGCGATAACGGCTGTGAATATATGACCGGCGGTGTGGTGTGCGTGTTGGGTAAAACCGGGATTAATTTCGGCGCAGGCATGACCGGTGGTTTTGCTTATGTGCTGGATCTTGATGAAAAATTTGAATCACGTTTAAATCATGAACTGGTTGAAACCTTGCCATTGGACGCATTGCCGACGCATCAAGAGTATCTGCGCGGTTTGATTGCCGAACACGTTGAAAATACCGCCAGCCCGTTAGGGGAGCGGATTTTAGCCAACTGGAGCGACTATCTGGCGCGATTCCGTTTGGTGAAACCAAAAGCAAAAGATGTGAATGCGTTATTGGGGCACCAACGCCGCACCGTCGATGAGTTGCGGGTGGTAACTCAATAAGCGAGCCAAGCCAATCAGGGCTAAGCGAATAAAAATAAAGTGCGGTTAGCCGACCGCACTTTGGCTCTCAACGATAACAGCGTGAGTGACAAAATAGGAAATAGAATATGAGTCAGCAGGGAAATATTTATCAGTTCATCGATTTGCCGCGCATCGATCCGCCGAAAAAAGCGTTGCAGGATCGCAAAACAAAATTTATCGAAATTTATCAGGTATATGAGCAACCACAAGCGGCATCGCAAGCGGATCGCTGCTTGGAGTGCGGTAATCCGTATTGCCAACACAAATGTCCGTTGCATAACAATATCCCGAACTGGTTAAAACTGGTCTATGAAAATCGGATTATCGAAGCGGCGGAATTGGCGCATGAAACCAACACCCTGCCGGAAGTGTGCGGACGAGTTTGCCCGCAAGATCGGCTGTGTGAAGGATCGTGCACACTGAACGCCGAATTTGGTGCAGTCACCATTGGCAGCGTAGAAAAATACCTGACCGAAAAAGCCTTTGAAATGGGCTGGCGTCCGACGGTGAAAGCAGTGCCGCATACTGGGAAAAAAGTCGCAGTGGTGGGCTCAGGGCCTGCCGGTTTAGGCTGTGCTGAACAGCTGATTAAAAACGGCGTTGCGGTCACCGTCTATGAACGTGAGCCGGAAATCGGCGGCTTGCTCACTTTCGGGATTCCGTCGTTTAAATTGGAAAAAGAGGTGATGATTCGCCGTCGCCAAATTTTCAGCGACATGGGAATCGAATTTAAACTTGGGGTTGAAATCGGCAAAGAGATCAGTTTAGAACAACTGGCGGCAGAGTATGATGCGGTGTTTTTAGGTGTCGGTACTTACCAAAGTATGCAGGCAGAAATCCCGAATGAAAATGCCAACGGGGTCTATTCCGCATTGCCGTTCCTGGTTGCCAATACTAAAAATGTGATGGGCTTGGCGTGTGACGATTTTGTCTCGATGGCAGACAAAAAAGTGGTGGTGCTGGGTGGTGGCGACACCGCCATGGACTGCGTGCGCACTTCGTTACGCCAACAGGCAGCACAAGTGACCTGTGTCTATCGGCGTGACCAAGCCAATATGCCTGGCAGCCGCCGTGAAGTGCAGAATGCCAAAGAAGAAGGGGCAAATTTCTATTTCAATGCACAACCGGTTTCCATCGAAACCGATGGGCAAGGCAAGGTTGTCGGGATTAACATCGTGCGCACCGAGCTGGGTGAACCGGATGCCAATGGGCGCCGCCGTCCGCAAATCGTGGCTGGCAGCGAAGAATTGATGGTGTGCGATGCAGTTATCGTTGCTTTCGGCTTTGCCCCGCACGCCATGCCGTGGCTAAGTGCGGTCGGCGTTACGACAGACAACCGTGGACGCATCGAAGCCAAAGGCGAATTTAAACAGCAAACCGCTAATCCGAAAATTTTTGCCGGCGGTGATATCACTCGCGGTTCTGATCTGGTCGTGACCGCTATTGCCGAAGGGCGCCAAGCTGCACAAGGAATTATGGCGTATTTGGAGGTTTAGGGTTTAACGCTATTTTAAGACCTGCCATCTTCAGAAGATGGCAGATTTTCTTCAAAAACGGATTTGTTTTTCTGTATCATCGATTTTTAACATGTCTTCCAGTGTCTTGAAGTGGCTTTTCTTGGTAAAAGTTAAATAATCCGTCTTATCGAACTGGAAAGCGACAATTAAAAATTGATTTTGTTTCTTTTTGAAGAAAATGGTAATGGGTTGGGTTTGTGAAGTAATAAAGATCTTTTTAGTCCCTTTTTTGAAAGAAAACGCGCTAAAACCACCGAAAAAATGACTATTTTCGAAATGTGTGATGATTTTTGTCCTGGATGTTTCGGATAATACTTCGTAATAAATAATTTCTAAATAGTTATTCTGAAATAAAATCATTGTCATCATATCCTAAGACAGTTATCGCACTTTTGCCATTACGGATTTGTTGCACCAGTTGCTTACGCTCTGCTGCCGTTAATTTTTTGCTAGGTTTTTTACTGTCTAAATTACGCCAAAAATCCTCAGCTTGCTGGAAAAGAATTTCTTCAGTTGGTGAAGTATTTTCGACTGAAAATAATGTTTCGGAAATCTCTTTTTTGATTTCATCGGGCGCATTAAGAAGTCGATTGATGTTTAAGGTTGTCAACATAAAATCACCGTATAGCGTGTGTAAAATTATAGCTTTAACCTTACTGGTATTTGTTGCTTAAGGCAATGTTTTTCTGATTTGGCTTAGGGGCTGTTGATCTTTTGTGTTTATAAATCAAGCAAAAAGAGTGTGATTTTATCCGACAGCGACCTACGGTCGCAATCGGTTAAGCATTGATGAGAGGCTTTGCCTCTCTGAAGCAGCCGCAAAGTGGCTGATCTATGCGTAACCTAGTACGGCTTTGCCGTGCTAGGCTAAAAGGATTAGTTTTAGCTCAAATAATATACTTAAAAGATCAACAGCCCCTAGTATTTGGCTAGTAACTACGCAGCCAGATAGCACTTAGGTAAGTGCGGTAAGCTTAGCATCAAATCCGGCTTGAAATTTTTCTAAAGATAGATTATTGTAATGATATTGATACAATATGTGTATTAAAATATTTACATTAAAATTAAAACAAGGACTTTTATGAATGCTGTAGCCAACAAAAATGCAATCCACAATGTCAATATTTATGATGAAAAAGTATTACTGACGCCACAAGAGCTAAAAGAAAAGCTTCCGCTCAGTACCGCACTTAGCCGACAAATCGAACAATCTCGCCGTGAGATTGCCAATATAATTCATCGACAAGACAAAAGATTGCTTGTGGTGATTGGCCCTTGTTCGATTCATGATCCAATCTCGGCATTGGAATATGCGCACAAATTGAAAGTCTTGGCTGATGAAGTGAAGGATACAATTTATATCGTGATGCGTGTCTATTTTGAAAAACCGCGTACCACAGTCGGTTGGAAGGGGTTGATTAACGATCCGCACTTGGATGGCAGTTTTGATGTAGAGAATGGTTTACAGTTGGCAAGGAAATTGTTGATTGATTTGGCTGAATTGGGCTTGCCGCTGGCAACGGAAGCGCTTGATCCAATTTCGCCGCAATATATGGCGGAGCTGTTCAGTTGGTCGGCAATCGGCGCACGCACCACCGAATCGCAAACCCACCGGGAAATGGCGTCAGGTTTGTCGATGTCAGTCGGGTTTAAAAACGGTACCGACGGCAGTTTGGCGACAGCGATTAATGCGTTGAAAGCCGCTTCGCTGGGACACCGTTTTATCGGCATTAACCAACAAGGGCAGGTCAGTTTGCTGCAAACCGCAGGCAATAAAGACGGGCACGTGATTTTGCGCGGCGGTAAAGCACCGAATTATCAAGCCGAGTTTGTACAACAATGCGAACAGGAACTGGCAAAAGCCAATTTAGAACAGTCGATTATGATCGATTGTAGCCACGGCAATTCGAATAAAGATTACCGCCGTCAGCCACTGGTGGCGGAAGATGCGGTGCAACAAATTTTGGACGGCAACCGTTCAATCACCGGTTTAATGCTGGAAAGCCATCTGTTTGCCGGGAATCAAAATTCCGAACAGCCGAAACAACAGTTGCAATATGGTGTTTCGATCACCGATGCCTGCATTGATTGGCAGACAACCGAGCAATTATTGCGTAAAATTCATCAACAATTATTGAACAGACCTTAACGGAGATTGCGAAATGCAACCTTTGCAACCTTTACGCGATGAAATTGACAACGTTGATCGGGAATTATTAGGCTTACTGGAAAAACGCCTGCAACTGGTGGCGGAAGTCGGGCAAGTGAAACACCAACACGGCTTGCCGGTGTATGCACCGGAACGGGAAGCGGAGATGTTGGCGGCACGTCGCCAAGAAGCAGAAAAAATGGGAATTTCGCCCGATTTAATCGAAGATCTGCTACGTCGGATTATGCGTGAATCTTACCAAAACGAGCATAAAAACGGCTTTAAAACCGTCAATCCTGCGATTAAAAAAATCGTGATTGTTGGCGGAAAGGGCAAGCTCGGCGGGTTGTTCGGGCGTTATTTTCAACTATCGGGCTATCAGGTTGAAAATTTAGGGCGAACCGATTGGCAACGTGCGGATCAGATTTTGCATGATGCCGACGTGGTGATCGTGACCGTACCGATTCGCAACACTCTAGAAACCATCGAACGCCTGCAACCGCACTTGCGTGAAAATATGCTACTGCTGGATTTCACTTCTGTGAAACGCCAACCGGTTGAAAAAATGCTGCAAGTGCATCAAGGAGCGGTATTGGGCTTACATCCGATGTTCGGCCCGGATATTGCCAGTTTCGCCAAACAACTGATTGTGCGCTGTGACGGGCGCTACCCTGAACGTTATCAATGGATTTTGCAGCAAATGCAGCTTTGGGGCGCAACCGTTTATGCGATTGATCCTGCCGAGCATGATAAAAATATGACCTATATTCAAGCCTTACGCCATTTTGCAACTTTTGCCAACGGCTTGCATTTATCGCGCCAGCCGGTTGAATTATCAAAATTATTAGCACTGTCCTCTCCGATTTACCGTTTGGAATTGGCGATGATTGGGCGCTTGTTTGCGCAAGACGGCGAGCTGTATGCGGATATTATTTTGGACAAACCGGAAAATTTAGCGGTGATTGAGTCTTTAAAACAGAGTTATGAAGAAGCGTTACGCTTTTTTGAACAGAATGACCGTGCTGGATTTACCCAAGCGTTCAAACAGGTCAGCGACTGGTTCGGCAACTATTCTGAAGTCTTTATGAAAGAGAGCCGCCAATTGTTACAGCAGGCCAATGATTACAAACAGTTTTAACGTTTAAAGGCTACCATTTGGCAGCCTTTATTTTCTATCGCTTTTCGTCATGTTTGATCGCATCTTTCACCGCACTCTTGATAGCAAAAAGCATACCGATAACCATGGCTAGAAGAATAAGCAAAACAATCGTTGTTTCCATTATGTTTCCTCCTGTGAAAGGTTGTCTTGATATTTTCTCAGCTCTTTACTGCATAATAAAATCCCATATGCAGCGAAAGCTAACAATATAAGGTTAATTCCCTTAAACCACCAACTATATTGTCCATATAGTACAACAGGCATAGCCAGTAGTGCAACCTTGGCTAGATCTTCCAAATTCCTTGCCCATGAATCAGATGTTTCCTTTTTTATTGGTCTTCTCAATAGATACCAATTGGTATTTTTAAAATAATGGTAACGAGTCTTCATATTTTCTCCGCTATAAAATCTAGGGTCTGTTGATC
>NZ_VDHB01000028.1:0-531 GCF_006227735.1 Testudinibacter sp. 'clade 2' | reverse complement strand
GTACAAGCAGTGGGAGCCCTATCACTAAGCAAAGTGATAGAAAAAGGCACTGAGTCTTTTGTTTAACGTGCGGTTGGCGGAACGTAGTGACGCCCAACCCCAAAAATAAACAGAGGGTGCTTAGTGATAGGGTGACTGCGTACCTTTTGTATAATGGGTCAGCGACTTATATTATGTAGCGAGGTTAACCGAATAGGGGAGCCGAAGGGAAACCGAGTCTTAACTGGGCGACTAGTTGCATGATATAGACCCGAAACCCGGTGATCTAGCCATGGGCAGGTTGAAGGTTGGGTAACACTAACTGGAGGACCGAACCGACTACTGTTGAAAAAGTAGCGGATGACTTGTGGCTGGGGGTGAAAGGCCAATCAAACCGGGAGATAGCTGGTTCTCCCCGAAATCTATTTAGGTAGAGCCTTAGATGAATACCTTCGGGGGTAGAGCACTGTTTCGGCTAGGGGGTCATCCCGACTTACCAACCCGATGCAAACTGCGAATACCGAAGAGTAATGTCTAGGAGACACACGGCGG
>NZ_VDHB01000274.1:0-626 GCF_006227735.1 Testudinibacter sp. 'clade 2' | reverse complement strand
TGAAAACTGTTGAAAATAAAAAAATCAATTCAACTAATTTATCCGGCACAAGATGGAAAAAAATTAAAAAAGAGGTTGTTTATATAAATTTTAGATCTGAATTAAGTGCATTTGATAGATGTTTATATCATTCGATAAATCCTTCTAATGCATATAAGACTCGGCAAGACTTTATTAGAGCAAAAAGTAAAAATTTAAAATCATCTATAGAGAAACAATCAACCAGTCATATATTATATGGACGTGACAGAATTTTCGAGAATGTAACATTACCTTCGAATGAGGTAGAGTGTATATCTAAAATTCTTAATAAAAAATACGCTTCAATAAAATATATTGAACATACTTTTTTTGCAACTAGAGGCGGTACTGCATATTTAAAGACAGAAGAATTGAATTATTCTGAAGCTTATGCTGGAAGTGGCGAATTTGCTGTTGTATCTTTAGTGCATAAAATAATGAATGCAGAAAACAATGCATTGATTTTATTGGATGAACCGGAAGTCTCACTACACCCTAATGCTCAGAGAGAGTTAATTCAATTTTTATATGAAGAAGCAAAGAAAAAACATCACCAAATTGTAATCTCTACACATTCAGCAGAGATTACTAAGCAATTACCAAAC
>NZ_VDHB01000273.1:0-919 GCF_006227735.1 Testudinibacter sp. 'clade 2' | reverse complement strand
CCCACACCATCACTGAACCGCATACAATCCCCTACCGCACTTCTATGCTCAGAAGGTGTTTTAGATTTTGCCAGTTCCGATACAACGATAAATTGTTGTTGGGATTGACTGAAGATTATACGGTAAAGATGCTTATTCAAAAAATATTCCTATACTAAATAAAATCGAATAAATTGTAGTTCATCATTAGCATCAAATTGAAATATAATGAACTTATTATTCAATTCATATGTCATCATATCTACAGGTTGAAAACCTAAATTTACTATTAATTTTTCAACATCTTTGCTGTTTGACTCTTTTCTTAGTCCCAGAATGAGATTTCTAACATCCGAATATGGTTGAAACTTTTGTTGTTTTTTTATAAATAAAATTATACTTTTCAACATATTTTTCGTATCAAACTCAAATTCGACACCTGTATCTAAAAAGCGCCAATATTCACTTTCAACACCACCATAACTTATCTTTTCATGTCTAAATCCAGTATTCAAAAACCGAAATGCATTTAGGATATTATCATTAGGATTGCTTTCACCCAATGCTTCAAAGAATACATGAATTCCTTCTTTTTTAGAAAGCGGCTCTTCTTGTGGAAGTTTCAAATCCTCCTGTTGATAACCTAATTCAAGTAAATGTTTTTTTGACTTCTCCATCAATTTTTGTTTCGTGTAATTAATCGTGTGTTTTTTGAACCCGCCGCTAATAACATCTACTAATAAATAAACAAAAAAAGAAACAATAATATATTTTAAACCATAATAATGAATTAATAATACGCCAGATAAATAACCAGAAAAATCCATAGACATTAGGTATGGAAAAAAATACCAATCTCGGTTATAACCAAGGTAACAATAAAGATCATTAGAACCCTTTCAAAATACTTATTTTTTAGGTTCATTAGAAATTTCCTTAT
>NZ_VDHB01000272.1:0-809 GCF_006227735.1 Testudinibacter sp. 'clade 2' | reverse complement strand
TGCGTTTAAATCCTGTGCCATAAAAATAAAAACCGCCCAAAAGCGGTAAAAATTAAAATACTAAACAATTTCTGATATTTCCTAAGAAAATATGTTTATTCAAAAAACTTATTTTGCCATTTTCAATTTTATAAGCTAATCCATATGAGTAACCACTTTCTTCGTCTTCATTAAATAATTGAGTAATGATAGCATCAAAAGTTCCATCAGTAAGCTGTATTTTATCTTTATAAACAAAAACCACAGTTTCTTCATCCAAGTCTTCAATTTCTTCTTGGGCTATTTCAATAGCTTCATCAACGCTATCAGCAATTATTTTTTGAATTTTCTTTTCTCCAAATGAAATATATGGTGAAAACTTCACATTATTTTGTAGATTAATAATGGCATATTCTTCTGCTTGTTCAACAGATTTTTTCAAATCGTCTTTTAAATTTATAAATTCCATATGCTTTATTTTTCAGTCGGTATATCGTCCAAATCTAATAATTTAGGAGAAATATGATTATCAATAATAGTTTTAAAATGATTTTCTCTTGGGCGTAATAATAATGATTTTACACTTGTAAAAGGTGATAATAAAACATCTTTTACCTTTCCCAAGCCTGTAATGACGGGAAGTCCATAATATAGAGAATTGTTTTCTTTATCAAGATTACATATCCACTGACCTCCATAGTTCATTCTTACAACTTCACCGAAATATGCAGCTGCATCATTTACATCATCACTATTTTTATCTATTTTTTCACCGATTAAATATTTTTCAAGAGTTTGCAAACTATCAATAGAAAAATCCAAATCATACC
>NZ_VDHB01000271.1:0-621 GCF_006227735.1 Testudinibacter sp. 'clade 2' | reverse complement strand
AAGTAATATCGATAATAAAGCAAAGCTATTACAGTCTAATGTTTTTGATATTGATGATATAGAGTGTGAAAAAACTGTAATTAATACAAAACCGATTTGGAGTGAAGTGGAAAGTGATATAGAAAAAAAAGAATATTATAAAGTTACATTTTCTACAAAGGTGAATCCGCAAAAAGCAAAGTTTTTCTATGTTTATAAAAAATCTAAAATTGAGCTAGAGTGGCAATTAAATTCTAGTGAAAAAACTAAAAACTCGTCGATATTAAAAAGAGGAAATGTTGCTAAATTTGGGTTTACTTCAAAATACCAAGTAATATTAGAAATACCAACAGTAAGTAGAGTTTCTTTTGGTGAACCGATGGATAAAATCGGAATTTCTGTTGAGTTTAATCGTGTGATAACCTCTATTGGTATTATTGAAAATGGACATTTTACAGATACAAAAGCAGTCGCTACAGAATTTGGATTTGAAGAAAATATTTTTGGCGAACGTAAAATTAAAAATGTGCCCCACATACTGAAGCCAAATGGTTTCTGGATTCGTTATCCATCTTATGAAGCTATTAAGAGTATTACAAATGAAGATGGAGAAAAATTAGACTTTCTTTCTCAGTCATTCCG
>NZ_VDHB01000270.1:0-670 GCF_006227735.1 Testudinibacter sp. 'clade 2' | reverse complement strand
AATCGCTTCTGTCCATTTTTTCATCACTATTTTTCTACCTTATCTTGATTCCGGTCATTCCATTAAACAAAATTATAGAATAAAGATCGGCAAAAAGCCTAATACCGATTTTCTCTGTGTCCAACGAGTAGGTGTCAAAATACTATTTCCGCTAAACTTAAAATAATAAATGTTATTATTATGTAAATAATAAATAAATATAACGTTAATACAAGAGAGTTAATTTTTCCATTTTTTTGACGTAGGTCAAATAAATCGATTTGACAAAAAAATAATCAGTTGATCTGGGTTAATTCCCCTTAAAAATATTTGAAAACTTAAACAATAGTGATAAAATTCTGAGCAATTAACTTAATCCCTCACATTTATTGGAGCTATATCATGATTAAAGGTATTCAAATTACTCAAGCGGCTAACGACGCATTGTTAAACTCTTTCTGGTTGCTGGACAATGACAAAGGCGAAGCTCGTTGTTTATGTGCCAAAGGCGATTTTGCTGAAGATCAAGTGGTTGCGATCAACGAATTAGGTCAAATCGAATATCGCGAATTGCCGGTTGACGTAGCGCCGACAGTGAAAGTAGAAGGCGGTCAGCATTTGAACGTCAACGTATTACGCCGTGAAACGTTGGAAGATGCGGTCAAGAATCCTGAAAAATATCCGCAATTGA
>NZ_VDHB01000027.1:0-2639 GCF_006227735.1 Testudinibacter sp. 'clade 2' | reverse complement strand
TCTAGGAGACACACGGCGGGTGCTAACGTTCGTCGTGAAGAGGGAAACAACCCAGACCGCCAGCTAAGGTCCCAAAGTACTAGTTAAGTGGGAAACGAAGTGGGAAGGCTTAGACAGCTAGGATGTTGGCTTAGAAGCAGCCATCATTTAAAGAAAGCGTAATAGCTCACTAGTCGAGTCGGCCTGCGCGGAAGATGTAACGGGGCTAAAACTAGTCACCGAAGCTGCGGCATTCAGGGAGCAGGTTTCAGGGTTCAGGCTACAGGAGTCAGGGCATGGTAAAACGATTTGAAGATTTAAATGTATTTCAAAAAGCGTATCGGGTTTCATTAGAAATTCATCAAGCGACATTAAATTTTCCAAAAGTAGAACAATTTGCCTTGGCTGACCAACTAAGACGTTCAAGTAAAAGCATCTGTGCAAATCTGGCAGAAGGTTTTGCGAAGCAACGTTCATCTGCTGAGTTTAGACGTTATATTGCCATGGCAATAGGCAGTGCAGATGAGACACGAGTTTGGTTAAGATATTGTATAGACCTGAATTATATAGAGAAACAACAATGGCAAGCTTGGCGTAATGAATACGAAGAGGTTGCCAAAATGTTGAATGGTTTAAGTGAAAGTCTGAGAGACTGACACCAGAACCCTGAAACCTGTTCCCTGATTGGGTAGGGGAGCGTTGTGTAAGCGGAAGAAGGTGACTCGAGAGGGTTGCTGGACGTATCACAAGTGCGAATGCTGACATAAGTAACGATAAAGGGGGTGAAAAACCCCCTCGCCGGAAGACCAAGGGTTCCTGTCCAACGTTAATCGGGGCAGGGTGAGTCGGCCCCTAAGGCGAGGCTGAAGAGCGTAGTCGATGGGAAACGGGTTAATATTCCCGTACTTGTGATAAGAGCGATGTGGGGACGGAGCAGGTTAGGTTATCCGGGTGACGGAAGTCCCGGTCCAAGCGTGTAGGATGGATGATTAGGCAAATCCGGTCATCTAAATCAGAGGCGTGACGGGGAGGCACTACGGTGCTGAAGTAACCGATACCACACTTCCAGGAAAAGCCGCTAAGCTTATCTTATCATAAACCGTACTGAAAACCGACACAGGTGGTCAGGTAGAGAATACTCAGGCGCTTGAGAGAACTCGGGTGAAGGAACTAGGCAAAATAGCACCGTAACTTCGGGAGAAGGTGCGCTGATGGTAATTGAAGTCCTTTGCGGATGGAGGTGAAGTCAGTCGAAGTGACCAGCTGGCTGCAACTGTTTATTAAAAACACAGCACTCTGCAAACACGAAAGTGGACGTATAGGGTGTGACGCCTGCCCGGTGCTGGAAGGTTAATTGATGATGTGAGAGCATTTGATCGAAGCCCCAGTAAACGGCGGCCGTAACTATAACGGTCCTAAGGTAGCGAAATTCCTTGTCGGGTAAGTTCCGACCTGCACGAATGGCGTAATGATGGCCAGGCTGTCTCCACCCGAGACTCAGTGAAATTGAAATCGCCGTGAAGATGCGGTGTACCCGCGGCTAGACGGAAAGACCCCGTGAACCTTTACTATAGCTTGACACTGAACATTGAATTTTGATGTGTAGGATAGGTGGGAGACTGCGAAGTATTAACGCCAGTTAATATGGAGTCGTTGTTGAAATACCACCCTTTAAGGTTTGATGTTCTAACACAGATTGCGAAACGCGGTCGTGGACAGTGTCTGGTGGGTAGTTTGACTGGGGCGGTCTCCTCCCAAAGCGTAACGGAGGAGTACGAAGGTTTGCTAATCACGGTCGGACATCGTGAGGTTAGTACAATGGTATAAGCAAGCTTGACTGCGAGACGGACAGGTCGAGCAGGTGCGAAAGCAGGTCATAGTGATCCGGTGGTTCTGAATGGAAGGGCCATCGCTCAACGGATAAAAGGTACTCCGGGGATAACAGGCTGATACCGCCCAAGAGTTCATATCGACGGCGGTGTTTGGCACCTCGATGTCGGCTCATCACATCCTGGGGCTGAAGTAGGTCCCAAGGGTATGGCTGTTCGCCATTTAAAGTGGTACGCGAGCTGGGTTTAGAACGTCGTGAGACAGTTCGGTCCCTATCTGCCGTGGGCGTTGGAAAATTGAAAGGGGCTGCTCCTAGTACGAGAGGACCGGAGTGGACGCACCGCTGGTGTTCCCGTTGTTTCGCCAGAAGCATTGCGGGGTAGCTATGTGCGGGAGAGATAAGTGCTGAAAGCATCTAAGCACGAAACTTGCCTTGAGATGAGTTTTCCCACACTAAGAGTGAGTAAGGGTTGTTTAAGACTAAGACGTAGATAGGCGGGGTGTGTAAGTGTAGTGATATATTGAGCTAACCCGTACTAATTGCCCGAGAGGCTTAACCATACAACGCTCAAGGGTTTTACCCTAAAGCGAAGTGAAAGAGAAAAGAGACGAGAAGCTCGAAGAGTTTAAATCAGATTAGCTTGTGGCCGAATAAAGAACGAAGACAAAAGACAATCAAGCCGAATTATTCCGGCGGCGATAGTGCAGTAGCTCCACCTGAACCCATGCCGAACTCAGAAGTGAAATGCTGTAATGCCGATGGTAGTGTGGGGTCTCCCCATGTGAGAGTAGGACACCGCCGGATTTTACTGAATACAGTACAACGACCC
>NZ_VDHB01000269.1:0-726 GCF_006227735.1 Testudinibacter sp. 'clade 2' | reverse complement strand
TTCCTAGCGCATCGCTTAATAAAATCATCAAAACTATCCTCTAAAGTTATTCTATAATCAGCGCAAAAATCACCATTAAAAAACTTATTCTTATAGTTGTTGCAATTTATACTTTCATTATAATAATATTTTTCTTTTAGTATCGCCTCTAAAGAACTCAATAAAGAAGGAAGGTATGTAGTATCGTCCAATGTTCCCAACACGTTTCCATTTATAACAATTTGGAGAGGAGCTAATTTTTGCTTCAACTCCATTTCATTTATTTCGAAATAGAAATTAGAGTTTCCTATCTTCATTTCACACCTCCCAAATCTTTAAGTGATTTAGGTATGTCATTCATTTTTATAGCCCTAGATTGACCGGGTAAAGTTTGACCATTAGTAGAAACACTCCAATGAAATAGCCTACTCCCTTAAATCATCCCAAGTGATACTTGATAAGAATATCATTTATATCAACCATTCTATTCTTTAGTAAATCAAAATCCACATTCATTATCTTGGTTTTCTTTTCAACACCTAAAATATCTCCAGATATAAATGATAAAATATAATCATCATCTATCTTTTCAATAACCCAGCCATTCCCTGATAGTTCACAAGCCCTATTATCTGAATTATTTTCTTTAAATAATTCATCTATAGTTAAATATTTAATTATAGTGTCACTCCTTACCCATAATCGAATATTAATTATCACTCATCTTTAAATTCATCCATACAGGAT
>NZ_VDHB01000268.1:0-522 GCF_006227735.1 Testudinibacter sp. 'clade 2' | reverse complement strand
CTCTTTATCCAAAATTAAAGGAACAATTACAGGCAGAAAACTTAAATAATATTATAAAAAACAATTCTATATTAGAGCATGCTGCTTTAGGAAAAGGTAATTTAACTCAAAAAGGACATATAACTAGAGTTGAGGCTGAAAAGTTAGCAAAAGAGTGGGTGGGTGATATGGCAAAAGAAACTAGTAATGGTTGGATTAGTGCAGATGGAACAAGATTATATCGCTCCCCTAGTGTGAAAAAATATTCTATATATGCAGAAACAGGAGTTCAAGCTAATTTTGAACGAGGGTATATAAAAGAGGGCAAGTTTATTTCAGAAAGTAATTTACATATTAACATCAAGGACTAAATATGCTCATATTTGCAGAATTAAAACGAATTGATTTTAATGGTTATATCCTTAATAAAGACGAGGCTCAGATTGCAATATTAAATTCATCTTACTTTATTTCGTTATGCTTATCTATAGGTGAAAAAGGAAAAGAAGGGGCTGATTTCTTTAATGTTGATATATTTAATAC
>NZ_VDHB01000267.1:0-544 GCF_006227735.1 Testudinibacter sp. 'clade 2' | reverse complement strand
CATTGTAATATCATTGTTATGTTTATTACGTCCTAAGAATCCTAAAAATACTTATATTGCTGCTCTCATGTATGGAAAAGTAGCATATTTTTTGGGATTTAAGGTTTCTTTGGCTGGAAATGAAAATCTTCCCAAAACAAATGCTATTTTTGTATGTAATCATCAAAGTAACTATGATGTTTTCATTGCTACTAATACAGTAATTGAAAACACCGTTAGTGTTGGAAAGAAAAGTATTTTATATTTTCCATTTTTTGGCTTAATGTATTGGCTGAGCGGTAATATTCTTATTGATAGAAGCGATAAGAACAAAGCGATTAATAGTTTAACTATTGCACAGCGGAACATTAAATCTAAAAATTTATCACTTTGGTTTTTTCCTGAAGGTACACGGAATTATGCAAAACAATTATACCCATTTAAAAGCGGAGCATTTCATCTTGCCTATAATACGGGCGTTCCGATAGTTCCTGTCTGCATAAGCTTATATTATAACAAGTTAAGTCTTAATCGAATTAATAATGGCAAAATTATTATAAAATAT
>NZ_VDHB01000266.1:0-602 GCF_006227735.1 Testudinibacter sp. 'clade 2' | reverse complement strand
AAGACATTGAATTACAGGGAAATACCTGGGAAACCGGGGTGGTGATTGGGCGTGGAGTGAATACTATTGTATCTCCACATTTGCAAAAAGATAAAACATTAGAAAATGCTACTGATTATTTAAATAACTTATCAGTTACAGAAGTAGTAAATAATTACCAATCATTAAAGTTAGGGGATAGAACACAAATAAATGGTATTGAACATGTTAGAGTTGGTCGCTGGATGTCTCCAGAAGAGCTAAAACTTATTCAGAAAAATAACACAATGATTTCTGGAGCTGGAGGACAAACCTTTATATCTTTAAATGGAGCATCTGATTTTAGAGGAGCTGCCCAGAAAGGTAGTATATATGTTGAGTTTAGTGTTCCTACCAATAGTTTAATACAAGGTGGGAAAGAGGGGTGGTTTAAAACTATTAGTGAAGAAGCATCAGATTCTCAAAAATTTAGGTTAAGAAAACAGGGTGGAGATTTATCACCTAAAATCAATGATATAAAGGTATTGGAGAAGAAATAACATGGATTTAATTCAAATTTTTCATAGTATAATTTATCCTAAAATGAAAAAATCATTTGATTTTAAAGAAAGCTACTATACAAG
>NZ_VDHB01000265.1:0-588 GCF_006227735.1 Testudinibacter sp. 'clade 2' | reverse complement strand
GTTGTTGGGAAAATAACGGATTACCCATTAACTGAGTTTAATCATCAAGCACATAATGCCGCAATCTATGAAGCGTTAAAATTAGATTTGAAAACTCAGCAAGCGGCTAATCATTTAATAGATAGCTTAAAGAATACAGGAAAATTGCCTGATAATTATGTTACTAAAAACTTTGCTAAGAAAGAATATCAGTGGAGTGAAGGTAAAGCTTTTAAGCAAGGGCAATTAGGTGGTGATATCTTCAATAACGATCTTAATTTATTGCCAAATTCCTCTGGAAGAACGTGGTATGAAGCTGATATAGGAATTGATCCTAACATTAGTAGAAGTAAACAGCTAGGGACAAGATTATTATATTCTAATGATGGACTTTTATATATGACAACTGATCATTATAAAACTTTTAAGGAGCTGGGGAATTGGAAGTGATATTGAATGGTAATAATATTTTATCAGAGTCTGATTTTTATGATGAGTTGAAAAAAATCCATCCTGATTTTGGTTATTATTTTGGCAGAAATTTAAATGCCTTAAGGGATTATGTAGGGTTATTAGATGGATATACAATTAGGTGGGTTAACTATAAGT
>NZ_VDHB01000264.1:0-601 GCF_006227735.1 Testudinibacter sp. 'clade 2' | reverse complement strand
TATTCATAATGTACATTTCCACCATTTTTTAACATAAGTTCTAAAACATCTAAATGTTCACGTATATATCCTATCATTGATAAAGGTATTAACCCGTCTCGATTAGGAATATTAGGATCAGCCCCAGCATTTAATAATGCAATCGCTGCTGCTGCATTTTTTGAGCGCATGGCGTAATGTAACGGGGTCATACCATACATATCTTGGGCATTCACCTCCACACCATGGTCAATATAAAATTGAACTACGCTGAGAGGTGCTGCAGATAAAAGGTTGCAGCGGTGTAGCCAATTCCATTTTTCTTTTGGTGTTTTTTCCAAAATATCCAACTTTTTTTCTTCAAAAAAAAGTTTATTTAATAACGTTAAATCTCCATCTCCATTTGCTTCTGTTGCTTGCAAAGTAAAACTTTTTTCATAAAGTTCTTGATATCTTTCTTCAAATGACTGTTTTTTACTTATTTTAGCCATAACTATTCTCCTGTTTCTCTAAATTTTCTCATATCCCTAATAATATCATCTAGATATCCATTACCCGGCATTTCATCCACATGACTACGATTAATCGACATATTTTCCAACCTAAAATTCTCCGGTCTAGC
>NZ_VDHB01000263.1:0-665 GCF_006227735.1 Testudinibacter sp. 'clade 2' | reverse complement strand
TCCGTTCCGTTCCGTTCCGCAAAAATTGTGGCCTTGTTGTAATAAGAAAGCAAGGTTTTTATTTTATCCTGCTCAATTTTTTTCATAAAGGCTTCCATAAATTGCCAATCAGGATCGCCTGATTGATCAATGGGAAGCAGAATTTTTTGTTGCTTTAATCTCGTTGAGTTAATCGTAAATGAATAAGAATATTTGCTTTTGTGCATTCTTAAACTTGTCGCAATAAACTGCAAAGCAGAAAGGCTTATTTCTGATTTTGCTTTTAAAATATTGACTTTTGTTCCTGTAAAAAATGGGTAGTTTTGAACAAAGGGCTCTGCTGTTTCATTGCCAATCGTAATAACAGGATAATCAATATTTAATAATTCACTATTATCATCAATAAAACCATCCAAACCATTATGACTTTCTTTTCTAGTGATATAAGCAGTTTTCCCTGTTTTACGATCAACTTTATTACCATCAATACTTTTACCGATTTTAATTGTAAATAAATTGCCAATTAAAAACTCACCCCACTCACGCTCTTTCAGCCCACCGTTGGCAATGAGCAAATCCACGGCTTGAGAACTTAATTTATTCATAAGTTCTCCAATCTGCAACCGCTCTTTTTGCTTGACAAAGGCTTCCATAAAAGCCCAGTCTGGCTGTGCTGTGCTGTGCTG
>NZ_VDHB01000262.1:0-695 GCF_006227735.1 Testudinibacter sp. 'clade 2' | reverse complement strand
CTTGACGGTAAGCTTACGGAATTGCCTGACAAAAAAGACAGGATAATGCAAAATTTAGATCTGCATCATTATTTTTGTAAATTCTCCACATATTATTTCCCCTTTTGAATGCTATTGCCACCAATATGCCCTGTTTTAGAATGGATTAATTCAGGAACAAGTTGCATTCTTCCAGTATCTTGATGGTGATGCCAAGTCAAATTAGGAATTTTGTTATCTCCTTTATAAATAGCCTCTAATTGTTTTGATGTAAACTGATTTTTGTCAACATTACCTTTATCTATAGCTTTTGCAAGATCTTGTGTTGCTAATTTCATTTGTTCTTCATAAGAGACACTTCTAAAATCTAAATAGTATAATCGCTTTTTTCCACTAGATTTTGTTCCTGTGTAATTAATATCTACTTCAAACCACTTTCTTTCAGGTGCTGAACTCTGCATTAGAATAAGGTTCACCACCAGTTATTTTCCATTTGAAATGGACTCATCACCAGCTTTCCATCCTGATTTTTCTACGTCTATTATTTGTATTAAATCTATATTTCCCATAAAAATTTCTAAAAATCACATTTTAATAAAAGGGAATGTTTTTTTAAATCTATCTAAAATATGTTGATTTTCCTTCAAAGCTGTTAATGCTTCATTTTCTGAGATTGGAATATCAAAAAAAGCTTTAAATCGTTGAATTGCAATTCC
>NZ_VDHB01000261.1:0-1089 GCF_006227735.1 Testudinibacter sp. 'clade 2' | reverse complement strand
TGGTGCCAAGTATAATCTGGTATTTTTGCCTCTCCTCTATAGATTGCTTCTAGCTGTTCACTAGTAAACTGGCTTTTGTAGTGATCCAATAATCCCGCAGTCTTCAATAAGATTGAAGTATATATTATAGCTTTCTAAATCATGACAAACAAAGTTCACCATTTCTAAATTTCTATTTTTATTTAACTCATTGATAACCGCTTTAATTGCTATTATTGCAGCAATATTTTTAGGGAAACCATATCTCCCCGTTGATATATTTGGAAATGAGACGCTCTTAAATTTATACTTTTCAATTAACAATAAGCAAGATTCATATGTTTTTTTTAATATAAGTTCTTCATTAAAATTTCCTCCCTGCCATACAGGTCCAACTGCATGAATAACATATTTTGCAGGTAAATTACCAGCAGTTGTAATAACCGATTCTCCAATTTTACAACCGCCCTTCTTTGCTCTAATCTTAGAGCACTCTTCTAAAATTGAGTTACCTCCACAGCGATGTATCGCCCCATCTACACCGCCTCCACCTAGAAGACTTGTATTAGCTGCATTAATAATCACGTCAACTTGAATTTTAGTAATATCACCTTTTATAATAGAAATCCTTTTAAAGAAATCATTCATAAATAAAACCTTCAAACTCTAAAAATAAATTCTCACTTAATTCATCTGGAGAAAATAATCTGTGATATATTTCCTCACCAAGTAAAACATCAATCAAATCAATTTCAATCCAATTATCACTCCAAAAATCCAACATTCCAATTAATCTTGAATCTTTACTAGAAAATTCGAATCTTTTTAAATCACCAAATTGCCCTCTTGTATAGTAGCTTTCTTTAAAATCAAATGATTTTTTCATTTTAGGATAAATTATACTATGAAAAATTTGAATTAAATCCATGTTATTTCTTCTCCAATACCTTTATATCATTGATTTTAGGTGATAAATCTCCACCCTGTTTTCTTAACCTAAATTTTTGAGAATCTGATGCTTCTTCACTAATAGTTTTAAACCACCCCTCTTTCCCACCTTGTATTAAACTATTGGTAGGAACACTAAACTCAACATATATACTACCTTTC
>NZ_VDHB01000260.1:0-826 GCF_006227735.1 Testudinibacter sp. 'clade 2' | reverse complement strand
GTATTATCTTCAATAATAACAGAATTATTAATACCTATAACAGTAATTTTACTATTATGAAATTGTATAGAGTCGGGGCAAACAATAGTATTTTTTTCACCTAAATCCTCTATCATATTTGTATCTCACTTGTATTATAAAACAAATCTAAATAATTAAAATTGCTAATTTTTTTACTTGAGTTAACTATTGAGAGTTCTAGCTCTGCAACTGAGTGGACCAGATTCATATATCCTCTTTCCAATTCCTTTTCAAAAACCTCATGCCCACTGATAGCTAAGACAAATACCCTTTTACCTAAAGCTAACGCCTCAATTAGAGAAGTAGAATACACACCAATAATATTTTCACTTTGTCCCATAATTAAAATGGTTTCTTTATCTGTAACAATGTTTAAATTCGGATAATTTATTAGCTCATTGGATCTAGGATAAGTAGATACATCTTCATCAGGATGAGGGCAAAAGACAACAGACTTCTCACTATTCGCTTTAACATAATCAAGAGCGAAGTTAAATAACTTCCTGCCTATTCTACTTTGGCTCACAAAAGCTACATCATATAAATTTTTATCAACATCTACATTTAATGCCTTAATTTTCTCTTTGAAGTAATTACTATATGATACAATACTTTTATTATAAGTAGTTTCCTTAATATTCCAATATTTCGACCACAAATACACGCGATCAGGACTGTAAGCTCGTGCAGAAATAGGAAATGAAAAACTTGGGTGATATTTAGAAATTAAAGCATATTGAATATCAGATGCGAGCACACCATTTTTCTTAGCTGCAGCAACTATCCCAGCAGACCAATATGCACT
>NZ_VDHB01000026.1:0-10601 GCF_006227735.1 Testudinibacter sp. 'clade 2' | reverse complement strand
CGGATTGTGTTTAAAATAAGCACACTCGTCGTTGTAACCCTCATCAATAGTCCCACTATTGATTTCGGCTTACGCCTAGATTGTGCTCATTTTAAACGACAACTCAAAATATAAACAAAGATCAACAGACCCTAGTTAGATAAAACCTTTCAAGCGCTGATACAACTGGTTAAAACGAGCCTTTTTGCTGTGGTAATACGCCTGTCTTGCCGGATTCGGTTGATAAATGTGTTCCAATACTAAAGGCGGACAAAAATCGGCTATCGCTTTCTCCGGATGTAACGCAATTTGCGCCAACTTTGCCGCGCCCAGTGCGGGGCCGACATCGCCGCCTTGGCGGTATTCCAAGGTTTTTCCGCTGATATCCGCCAATAGTTGCCGCCAGTAATGGCTTTTGGCACCGCCGCCGATTAGGGTGATGTTGTCGGCCGAAACGCCGCTTGCGTGCAGTACCTCGATGCCTTGCGCCAAGGCAAAACTGACGCCTTCCAACGCCGCTTTTGCCAGTGTCGCCTGAGTGCTGTTGTGATCTATGCCCCAGAATACGCCTTTGGCGTAAGGGTCGTTATGTGGTGTTCTTTCGCCGGATAAATAAGGCAAGAAAATTACACCGGAATCGTCGGCACTGGCCGCAAGCTCGAAAAAGTGCGGTATATCGTGAATGCCAAGCGCTTGGTTTGCCCAATCGACGCAAGCTGCAGCACTCAATATCACCGACATCAAATGCCAACGTTCAGGCAGGGCGTGGCAGAAGCTGTGCACCGCACTTTCCGGATTGCTGACAAATTTATCCGTGACCACAAAATAGACCCCGGAAGTGCCGAGCGACAGCATGGCTTGCCCCGCTTTATATAACCCAACGCCAATCGCACCGGCGGCATTATCACCGCCGCCGGCAACCACCGGAACCGGGTTCATACCCCATTGTTCGGCAATATCGGGCAACAAGTGACCAGAAATTTGATTGCCTTCGAGTAATTCCGGCATCTGTTCTATCGACAATCCGCAGGCCGATAATAATTCGTTGCTCCACACCCTTTTGCCAACATCTAACCACATGGTTCCGGCGGCATCAGACATATCCGAGCAGTAACGTCCGGTCATCAACAAGCGCAAATAGTCTTTCGGCAATAACACTTTATGAATGTTTTGAAAACGCTCAGGTTGATGTTTTTTAAACCATTTTAACTTAGGTGCGGTAAAACCGGGCATCATTAAATTACCGGTAATGCAACGTGAAGTCGGTACTTGCTGTTCCAATTCCTGACATTCGGCAAAACTACGCCCATCATTCCATAGAATTGCCGGAGAGAGCGGATTGTTTTGTTGATCGAGGATCACCGCACCGTGCATTTGCCCAGTCAGCCCGATAGCTTTAACCTGTTTGAGATCATGCTGGTTTTTTAGGGCGGGAATACTCGTATTGACCGCTTGCCACCAGTCCTGTGGATGTTGCTCCGACCACAGCGGCTGCGGACGACTGAGCGCAAGTGCGGTCGAATGAGTGGCGACAATGGTTTGCCGCTCGTCTAATAACACCAGTTTGACACCAGACGTGCCTAAATCAATGCCGAGGTACATAATTACACTCCATAAAAGGGAATCGAGCCGAAATTACGCAGTTATTTTGCTAAAAAGCGCATAGCTTTAGCGTATGTTACTGCGCCACCGGTTGCTGAAATAGAAAATAGGTTGAAATAGGCTAAACAGTGTCCTAATTTTAGCGTCTGTTCTAATGGAAAATCCTGATGCAAGCCATACAAGCAACCTGCACAAAATGCGTCGCCTGCGCCTAATGTACTGATAATATCCTGTTTATTTAGCCAGTAAGAGGCTACAGCAATTGGCTTATCTGTATGATCACAAGCCACAGCCCATTCAGGACTGTGTATGATCACTGTGCGCTTGACACCCAATTGGAAAATTTTCTGTGCGAGGTAGGCTAAATTTTCTTTTGTAGCAGGGAGGTTTTCCATTTCAAGTAAAATTTTGGCTTCGATATCGTTGATAATCACAAAGTCAATACAGGATAAAATAGGGCGTATATAGTCAGAAAATACCGTTTTATTACGCACAGAGACAAGGTCAATCGAAAGCAGCAACCCTTGTTGTCGCAGTGCTTGCAAAGTGTCTGCTAAATCGTCATTCAGCAAAGCGGGCAACAAGGGTAAATAGGCAATATGTGCAATTTTTGCCGATTGATTAGACTTTAAAAGCTGTTCTTTACCATACGATTCCATTGCACCAACATAATGAAAAAAAGTGCGGTCACCTGTTTGACTGTTGATCATGACATCGGTAAAAGAGGTAGGTTGTACTACTTTGCAAACCGCCTCAATATTAATATTATGCGCCTTTGCCTGGTTTAAAATAAATTGCGCTTCTTGATCCTCACCGACCGCTCCGCTTAAAAAGAGCGGTAAATCAGGATCAAGGGTGGCAAGATTAAACAGGATATTGGTGCAACCGCCACCGCAATGCTGCTCGATCTCAGAGATGGTGGTTAACATTGTTTCTTGAGGGTAATCTGAAATCACTAATGTGCGGTCAATCAGCAGATTACCAATAGCAAGAATACCATGGCGTTTATCCATACAATTTAGCCTTCTCAACACTGTGGAAGATTGCCATTTGTTCAGCAACAGTTTGTTTAATCGCTTTTTGCATATTTTCCATCATGATTAGATAATAATTATATTTTTGCGCTAAATTGGCATTAGTGATATCGGCTTCGATGCTGCTTAGCGCAACTTGCGACATACCGGTAAAAAAGTTGATTTTGCAAATTCCATGTTCGATGGTTTGGTGAAAATCGGCAACGCTTAAGCCGGATCCGCCGTGTAGTACTAAAGGGATATTGATTGCTTGGTTTATTTGCTGTAAGCGTGTTATGTCTAATTTAGGAATGCCTTTATATTTACCGTGGGTATTGCCTATCGCCACGGCAAGGGCATCAATGCGTGTTTCTTTGACAAATTCAACGGCTTGTTCTACATCTGTGTAAAGTGCGGTATCGGCGGTGCTTTCTAGCGCTCCGCCTTCGTCTCCACCAACGGCACCGAGTTCAGCTTCAACGGAAATATTATGCTGGCGGCAGAGTTCGACAACTTTGCGAGTCTGAATAATATTATCTTCATAAGGCAGATGTGAACCGTCAAACATGATAGAGGAAAAGCCACATGCTACGGCAGTTTCAATGGTTTTAAAGGTGAGTCCGTGATCGAGATTGAGACAGACAGGAATGCCTGATAACTCAGCTTTTTTCTTGATATAGTCAGAAGTGGCATAGATATCAATATAAGGTAAATGCACTTCCGCCACATTAATAATAACAGGAGATTGCTGTTCGATTGCAGCATCAAAAACTGCATCAATGAAATTTGAGTCAATTGCGTTAAATGCACCAACAGCAAAGCGATGTTGAGCCGCAACTGCAAGAATCTCTTTCAAATTAAGTAATGCCATCATATCCTCCTTAAAGATATTGCTGGTAATCGCTGCAAAGTAAATGGATTGGCTTTTCGTCTTCCTCAATATTGGAGAATCGCCCCAAAGGTTCAAGAAAACGGTTATCGGTTAAATCATCATTTGCCATTGAAACTTCTCCGGCGAGTACAACCCCTTGCTCAGCCCAAAAACTATGATAAAGCATTGGGGGCAGGCAGATGCTTTGTCCCGGTTGTAGGCAGACGGTTCCTCCTGCCGGTAAGTTAATATATTGTCCGTCTATGGCTACGTTGAGTTCTGCCTCTTCATCAAGCAGATCGGTTTGTGGATGCCGCTTATACAAGCGAACCATTAAATCCCCACCTCCTCGATTAATAATATCCTCCATTTTTTTCCAATGGTAATGCATCGGTGTAATTTGCTGCTCTTGCACCACCATTATTTTTTCTGCGTACATTTTTTGGTTATCAGGGGATTGATTCCGTAGCGTAAATAAGGTTAAACCGCATTTGGTAAAATTGCCGAGATTAAAATCCGTCACATCCCAGCCCAAATGGGCTTGCAAGATTTCTTGCCGTCCGCAAACACTGCTGGCTTTCCATTCAGCTAGATCGTAATGGGCAAATTTGGGCAGATAGAAACGATGTTTTATCATTATCGCTTTGGCATACTGAATGGCTGCGTTGATTTCTGAACGTTTCATATTATGTCCTCTTATCTCTGTTGAACGGCTATAATTAAGTTGAATTGGGATGAATCAAGACGCTTGATGTTTATCCTCTTTTATTGGCCACAACCAAGCGGCTCCTCTTACGCCGCTTGAATCGCCATGTACCGCTTTCTTAATTTCAGTAAAGCATTCTCGCCCGAAAATATAGTCATTTAATAAATTGGGTACATTGCGGTATAAACGTTCCATATTGCAGACCCCGCCAGCCAGTACGACCACATCAGGATCCAGTATATTAATGTAGGCGGCTAGGGATTTTGCCAAACGTCGTTCATAGGCGCAGATTGATTGTTCGGCAAGCGAATTGCCTTGCTCGGATAATAAAAGAATTTCATGACCTTGCAGGCGGACACCACTACGACGTTCATAGTCATCACACAATCCTGTGCCTGAAATAAATTGTTCGATGCAGCCGTGCTTACCACAGTAGCATGGCGTTGATTGAGTAACGGCATATTCCTCTTCGTCTTGCCAAGGCAATATATTATGTCCCCACTCTCCACCGATGCCGTTGGCACCGTTATGAGGTTTCCCGTTGATAACGATGCCGGAACCGCAGCCAGTCCCTAAAATGAGTGCGAGTACGATATTTTTACCTTTTCCGGCACCATCGGTTGCCTCTGATACCGCCATACAATTGGCGTCGTTGGCAATTCTGACTTCTCGTTGTAAAAGTGTGGAGAGATCTTGATCCAATTGTTGTTGATTCAGCCAGGTTGAATTGGCATTTTTAACTTTTCCGGTAAAAGGAGATATTGTGCCGGGAATACCGATACCCACACTTCCTTGTTGTCCGGTTGCTGTTTCTGCATCATCCACCAATCCTTTTATTGCCGCCAATGTATCGGAATAAGAGCCTCGAGGAGTGGCAACGCGTTTACGAAACAGTTCAACGCCCTGATCGGAAAGTGCGATGACTTCAATTTTTGTCCCACCTAAATCAATACCGATACGCATAGTTGCCTCTTATTCATTTTTATATTTATGAGTTGATTAAAATTTTATATACTCCATGCAATTGATTACTAATGGCTTAAAGTATGCAAAATAGAATCCTTATTATTGATGATGACCTACAAATTTGTGATCTTCTGACGGATATTTTTGATGAACATGGCTATCTCGTCAAAACAGTCCAAACCGGAGATTGTGCTTTAACATTACTTCAACAAGAATATTTTTCCTTAGTTTTATTAGATCTTATTTTGCCCGATACTAATGGGCTGGTGCTATTACAAAAAATCAAATCTATTACTTCTGTTCCAATTATTATGTTGAGCGGGTTAGGCAGTGAATCTGATATTGTTGTCGGGCTAGAAATGGGGGCTGATGACTATATCGCAAAACCATTCTATCCACGTATTGTTGTTGCTAGGGCAAAAGCGGCTATTCGTCGAACCCTAACTTCCATTACCATGACGCCACATAAAAAAAGAGGTTTTTCTTTTAATCATTGGTTTTTAGATACAGAAAACCATAAATTATTCTCTCCAACCAAACAAGAAATTGAATTAACACAGGGAGAATATACGTTACTTCATGCCCTAGTTTCACATTCTCAGAAAATTCTATCGCGTCAAAAATTGTTAGAATTAACACATAGTGAAAGTTTAGAAATTTTTGACCGTACTATTGATGTATTAATTATGCGCCTACGCAAAAAAATTGAACCTAATGCAAAATCTCCTATGTATATCCAAACTGTCAGAGGCGTTGGCTATATTTTCTCTTGCAGTATCAGTCATGAATAGGGGTATAAAATTCCCCTATTCATATTGGATATAATTATTTAACTGTCCAGCCTTTATAATCTTTAATATTTTCTCGGGTAATTAATGTTACGGGAATTAACACAGCCTCTTTGGGGGCAGCTTGGCCTTGTAAAATGTCATAACCAATTTTCACCGCTTCTGCCGCCATCACTTGTGGATCTTGTGCAGGTGTGCCTAAGAACAGACTGTCAGATTGTTTTAATGCCTCTTCACCATCCGGTGAACCATCTACCCCCATGATAAAGAATTCACTACGTTGTGCTTGTTTCGCCGCTAAATCAGCACCAATTGCAGTCGGGTCATTGATGGCAAATACCGCATTAATTTTTGGATGGGCGATCAGTAAAGAGGTCATAACTTCCAAGCCGCCTTCACGACTTCCTTTGGCATTTTGGTTGTAAGAAAGCAGGTTAATGCTCTTATTTTTAGCAAAAACGTCCATACAGCCTTGAACGCGATCTTGCACGGCAGAGACTGGCGGTCCATTAATAATGACGACATCACCCTTACCATTTAATTTATCAACAATAGTCTGACAAGCAATTTCACCCGCTTGATAGTTATTTGACGTAACCGTTGCATTTGCACCGTCTGCGGCGACATCGACTGCGATAACGACAATACCAGCATCACGAGCGCGCTGAACGGCGGGACCAATTCCCTTGGAATCAGCGGCATTTAAAATAATCATATCGGTTTTAGCAGCGATAAAATTATCAATTTGTGCAACTTGCTGACCAAGATCATAGCCGCTAGAAACCAACGTTACTCGCACTTGATCACCCGCTAGCTCTTTTGCCTTTAATTCCGCACCTTTGGCAATTTGGACAAAAAATGGATTGGCTAAGTCCCCTACCGTTACGCCGATAGATTTTAATTCTTTTGCTTGTACAAAAGGAGTCATGGCTAACATCACAGCAGCTGCTAAAGTTTTTAATTTCATATAAATTCTCCTGTAGAGATAATTAATTAAGAGGAACGAGTGCGATATTTATCAATCAATACAGCAATGATGATAACGCCGCCTTTAATGACGAGTTGCCAGAAGTAAGACACCCCCATTAATGTCATGCCATTATTTAAGGTTGCAATAATTAATGCACCTACTAGTGTACCGGTGATGGTGCCGATGCCACCGACAAAGCTTGTACCACCTAAGATAACGGCTGCAATTGCATCCAGTTCATACCCCATCCCAAGGTTACCATTGGCACTGTATAAACGAGATGCGCTCATTACACCACCTAAGCCGGACAATAGTCCGCTGGCAGCATAAACGAATATTAAAACTAACGAAACTTTAATCCCTGTCAGTCGAGCTGCTTGTAAATTGCCGCCAACAGCATAAATGTGTGTGCCGAGGGTAGTGCGGCGTAAAATAAACCAACAGATAGCAATAACAGCAAATGCAATAATGACCAGCCAGGGTATTGAACCTAAATAACCATTCCCTATCCAAGCAAAGGAGATTTTGGAATTGATTACGGTAGTTCCATCTGCCACCAGATAGGCAGCTCCGCGAAGTGCGGTATAGGTGCCCAAAGTAACAATAAAGGGCGGTAATCCGGCAAAGGCAACTAATAAACCATTAAATACTCCCATGCCTAAACCGGCAAGTAATGCAATGGGTATTGCAAAAGGGGCGAGCAAGGGGTTTAATGATGAGACCAACCCGAGTACGGCCGTGACACCTAAAATAGAACCGACGGAGAGATCAATTCCGCCCGTTAAAATGACAAAAGTCATGCCGGCAGCAAGAACAATATTAATTGAAGCTTGACGAGTAATATTCATCATATTGGCTTCAGTCATAAAATTCGGTGCGACAAATGAAAAAACAATCACGATTAATATTAAAATAGGTAGAATTCCTACGGCTTGCATAACATCTGCAATAGCCAGTTTTTTCATCTTCGGTTTGGCTGTGGTGGTTCCCATTTTATTTCTCCTTTTACATCTATTAACTGGCTAATTTATTGGTGCCAAAGGCAAACGACATAATTTTTTCCGGACTGAGATTCTCTCGTTGTACTTCACCTGCAATATAACCCTCGCGCATGACATAAACACGATCACTCATTCCGATAATTTCAGGTAACTCACTCGATATCATTAAAATAGCGATGCCTTTTTGTGCCATTGCAGTCATCATCCGATAGATTTCACTTTTAGCGCCAACATCAACGCCACGTGTTGGTTCGTCTAAAATCAGTAATTTAGGATGAATAGCAAGCCAGCGAGAAAGCAAGACTTTCTGCTGATTACCACCGGATAAACCATTGACGGTGACATTGGCATTGGGAACACGGATATTCAGCCCGCTGATAGCTTGCTCCGTTTCATGACGTCCTTTGCTTTCATTAATCACCATCATAGTGGCATCTCGTTCAATCGTTGCCATGGTGATATTTTTAAAAATATTTAAATCTAAAAATAACCCTTCTTCCTTACGATTTTCTGGCAATAAAGCAACGTGATGGATAATGGCATCGCGTGGTGAACTGAAACTGATTTCTCCACCGTTAAGATATATTTTTCCGGTGGTTGGTTGAGTCACCCCAAAGAGTAGGTGTGCCAATTCTGAGCGCCCAGCACCGACTAGCCCCGCTAATCCGACAATTTCGCCGGCATTAACAACTAATGAAGCATTTTTCACTTTATGATTATCAGATAAATTTTCAACCCGAAGGACTTCTTTCCCAATTTGAGCAGGCTCTTTATTGAATAAATCAGTTAAAGGACGTCCCACCATCATTTGAACCAACGTATCTGAATTAATTTCCTGTTTAATCAAAGAACCGACGTATCTTCCATCACGTAACACGCTGACTCGATCGGCAAGCTCATAAATCTCCGCCATGCGATGGCTAATATAAATAATTGCTAGCCCTTCACTACGTAATTTTTTAATTAAGCTAAATAGTCGTTCGGTTTCCCGTGATGACAGCGCAGCAGTGGGTTCATCCATAACCAACACGCGACTATTACGGTGTAATGCACGCGCAATTTCAACCTGTTGTTGTTCGGCTATGGTTAAAGAGGACACTTTCTGTGAAGATAAAAATTGAGCCCCTAACCGCTCCAAAGCTTGCTGTGCCTCTTTCTCCATCTGTGCACGATTTAGCCCAAATAAGTTTTTTAACTCTCGTCCTAAAAAAATATTTTCTGCAACAGTGAGATTGGGCGATAAATGAATTTCTTGATAAATTAAGGTGATTCCGGCACGAATGGCGTCTTTAGGCGAAGAAATAGGAAATTGTTCACCTTCAATATAAATTTCACCAGCACTGGAAGTGTAAGCGCCAGCCAAAATTTTCATTAGGGTGCTTTTACCAGCGCCATTTTCGCCCATCAAGGCATGAATTTCGCCACGATAAATTTCTAAGTTAACATCTTGTAGCGCATAGAAACTTCCAAATCGTTTAGCAATTCCTCTCATTTCTAATAATGGTTTTTGCAGGTTGTGATCGATCTGAGTTTGTGCCATTTACGTAACCCTCCGCTCTAACGTGTGAACAGTTAAGCATATTAATATGAACAGAAAATGTTGATGTTCATTCATAATTGTCATAATTCGACAACAAAAAATATTTACAATGGATAGCATAATAAAAAATTTAGAGTATTCAGATGGTGAGATGAGAATGATAAATTTGAAAAATCTTTTTATAACAAGGCGTTATACGGTAAAATTACGGCTAACTCTTTTCGTTATGGTGGCGATTGTTCTGGTCATACTGATTAGTGTAAGTGCGGTTATCGGTTTGAATAATACGTATAACTCTTTATCAAATTTGCGAGATAGATCACTAAATCAAATGTTCTCATCGATGACGTTGGGGGTTAAAACGTCACAAATTTCCACTTATTCCACCCGTTTAAGCCAAACGATTAGGGCCTTAGAGTATAAAGAAGCGTCTGATCAGCTAGAGCGACATATTCAACAAGTCCATCAAATTCTTAATGAGATTCAAACTAAAACAACACCGCAAGAAAATGCCCGCTTTGCTAATATTATTGATTTTATCCATACATTGGAAAAAAGTATCAAGGAACTGTTGAATCAAGCTTATCAGCGCCATGTTATTCACACTACTATTAGCAGCCAGCTAAACCAAAGCTTATTGCATATTCGCCATATGAAAAGGTTGGCAAAACGTACCGCACTTTCGGATTCCTTTTCGCAAGAATTTCTTACGCAAGTAACCTCAATTGAAAATTTAATTGAGGATGCAACCCATAGCTCTTTTTCACCCAGTACATTTCTAAGTATCCGAGCAATATTTTCATTTTTGCCGGACATGAGCGCACATCCTGAGATTGAGTCAGAATGGAAAAAGGTTGAAGTTATTTTTTTAGAACTTACCAATAATGCAAATAAGTTAGCTGATATAAATTGGAGAATTCTATTTTTAGTTAATCAAATAGATGCATTAGTGAAAAATATTGATGCAGGTTATACAAAGCTAGCACAGGATAAAATAGAAGAGGTTAACTCTGTTTCTGAAAAAATCCAATATCATCTTTCAAATTATATCTTGTCAATTTTACTTTTCTCATTGTTTATTATCGGCTTGATCATTATCTGGGGGATATATCTTTACCAGTTGATTGGGTATCGATTATCTTCTATTACACAAGCACTCATTCGT
>NZ_VDHB01000259.1:0-593 GCF_006227735.1 Testudinibacter sp. 'clade 2' | reverse complement strand
AATCGTGTTTTGTTGTGTTTTTGTTCGAATAAAAATTTTATAACTTGTGAAACCGACTCCGCTTTTAATCTGATTAAATAGCGGGCTATTGAGCTTTTCGATTATTGCTAAGCGGCTTGGTTCGGTGAAAACTTCATAAAAAATTGTTCGGGTGAATTTATTCGAAAAACCGATTTTTATCATGCTAAATCACCATCACGATAACCCATCATTTCGATCAATTCTTGTTTTGTTTTGGCTTGGCGATAATTTTTTATTTCTTCTGCTTCAACATATTCTGTTAAGTGCGGTTTGGTTGCAAAGAATGTGAGGCTTTGCTGAATTTGTTGTTGCTCTTCTTTATTGCAAGTGTAGGCGGAAAGCGCTTCTTCTTGTAGCTGCGCTGCTTTTTCCAAAATCAGGTTCTTGATAAACTGTTTCATGGAAATATCTTGTTTGAATGCAAAATCTTTCACAAGGCGGAATGTTTCCAGATCTAAAGAAACATTGAGTTGTTTGTTTTTTCCATTGTGATTAACCAAATTGTCCCGATGCAATTCCATCTTAATATCCTCTCAATAAGACCCTATAATAAGTTTAGACTGCTGACAAAG
>NZ_VDHB01000258.1:0-690 GCF_006227735.1 Testudinibacter sp. 'clade 2' | reverse complement strand
TCGACCAGGCATAATCCACCCGTTGTGCCGCCCGCTCAAGCAAACGCTGCTCCGCTTCTGCCTCACATATAAAGATCAAATATTAATTCAACCCTGAAAAAAACTTCCAAATAATCAAAGAATATTTTTCATTTCACTCTGCAGCCAATCGTTAAAATCATTATATTCATAATTATTATTCTTATTACCTAAGTCATACACATATACTCTTGGATCACCAGAGAAGTCTGTTATTTTAAAACAAGCAGCCCAATCTCCATTTCTTGCAAAAGAAATAAGATAATCTACACCAGTCAACCTTTTTAAGATTTTTATATAGGAATCAATATCATCTTCAGCATCTTCAAACCACCAAGGGAAATATTCTATTTTATTTATATCATCTAGATTTCTAGATAGTTTTAAATAATAATCAGGAAATTTAAATTGCTTAGGCAATTTATCATTAGGGTAAATTTTAAATGTATTTCTCATTGGAATCCCCTTTATTTAATAGTTTTAGGATCATATATAGACCCATATGGAAATTTATTAGACCAGTCAATTGGTACATATCTTAATGAGGATTGTCTTTGTATTCTTAACTCAACAGCCTCCCCCCATGTTTTTGGAGTTACTCCATTAACTCTAAACCTTATAGATTCTTCCAGTGTTAAAGTTTCATTATAATTATGAACATTAGCTTGTATT
>NZ_VDHB01000257.1:0-1328 GCF_006227735.1 Testudinibacter sp. 'clade 2' | reverse complement strand
CACCTAAAGCCATTCAAGCTGCATTAGACAGTGGTAAAACGTTATCAGATTTTGAAATTTAACAATTAATCTTATTATAAGTAACTTATTAAAATAAACCCTCAAGGGTTTATTTTTTTCTATATGAAGAAAACCATATGATTGAAAATAAAATATTATTAACCGAATGTTCCGACGATAAAGGCTTAATGGCGAAAATTGCTAATATTTGTTACAAACACCAGTTGAATATTACCCATAATAGTGAATTCGTTGATAATGGCTGTAAACGCTTTTTTATGCGTACCGAATTGGAAGGAATTTTCAACGATGAAATGCTGAACACCGAATTAAGTCTGGCTTTGCCGCAGGGTGCAAAATATAACATCATTACCCGCAAAACCAAACGAATTGTTATTTTGGTTACGAAAGAAGCTCACTGTTTAGGTGATATTCTGATGAAAAATTATTATGGTGGTTTAGATGTTGAAATTGCCGCAGTAATTGGAAACCATGATGCTCTGCGTGAATTGGTCGAACGTTTTGATATTCCGTTTCATCATGTCAGCCATGAAAATCTAACTCGGGAAGAGCATGATCAACGCTTGGCTGAAAAAATTGATCAATACCAACCGGATCTGATTATTTTAGCTAAGTATATGCGCGTGTTGAACCCGAAGTTTGTTCAACGCTATCCTAATCGAGTGATCAATATCCACCATTCTTTTTTACCCGCTTTTATTGGGGCAAAGCCCTATCAGCAAGCCTATGAACGTGGCGTAAAAATCATTGGCGCAACCGCACATTTTATTAATGATGAGTTGGATCAAGGCCCGATTATTATGCAAAATGTGATCAATGTTGACCACACCTACGATGCGAAAGCCATGATGCGTGCCGGGCGTGATGTTGAAAAAAGCGTCTTAACCCGTGCACTAGATTTGGCACTTAACGACCATATTTTTGTTTATGATAATAAAACAGTTGTTTTGTAAGTTGTAAATAAAACCCCTCCGAAATAGTTTCTCTGCGTGATAATTTTCATGCGGAGAATGTCTATCTTTACAATATCTGAAAATTGTTAATAATCAGTAAAATAGTATTGTAATACCTATTAATTCAATCAATTAATCACTTTTTATTTGTCTATAATCTTTATGTATTTAATATGTAAGGTTTTTTTAAATTATTGTCCGATTGATAGTAGTAAAATTACAACTTGTATGTCAGTAAACAGTATGTTATAAAATGCAAGCATAAATTACTGTTGTTAATTGTAAATTTACAAATCGTTATATTTTTTATACCAACCTCTTTTAACTCAATCAAAAAAGGAGTTTTTGATGAAG
>NZ_VDHB01000256.1:0-612 GCF_006227735.1 Testudinibacter sp. 'clade 2' | reverse complement strand
TTAATTTTGGATAAAGAGCTACATTTTCTGCACCTGTTGAAATTATAGATTTTTGATTCTCATATCCTATCGTTTTCCCAACAGTAGGCAATTTACTATTTGCATTAATTTTATCAGAAACTTTAATTGCAAAATTAGTGATAAGATCCGGTGAGTTTTTAACCGTCTGAGCGACTTTCTGGATACTTTTGGCAAATGTACCTCCGACTACAATACCTGAGCCAGGGATTCCGGTTAAATTACCATCCACATAGCCTAACATTTCTCCCGCCAGTTTAGGATCATGTTTTACTGCATACGCTAAAGTAGTGTTCCAATCATCAATTGATAATACAACTTGATCAAATGTTTCCCCTGGGTGACTGGCAACATAGGCTAATGTCTTAATAGTTTCATCAATATTGATAATGCTATCTACTGTACCGACAACGCCATCAACAATTCCCTGACCGTCAGCTTTTCGATAAGCTATTAGGAATTCTGCCGCCTCAATTTCATCAAATCCATACATATTTTTGATAAAATCAATTTTTTCTGATTCCGTAAACTTGTCATTATCGAATGATAAAGCATTATTCTCCACCGCCCTCTTCCCAATCTCGGCACTCACAA
>NZ_VDHB01000255.1:0-903 GCF_006227735.1 Testudinibacter sp. 'clade 2' | reverse complement strand
GTATATATTTTTGCATTAGGAATTAAAGCCGCAAATGGGCTGGTTAAATCTACAATTAATACAGCTAATGCATTTTCAAATAGTGGCACTAATGTTTCTATTATTAATATTTTAGGTAAAAATGGAGGGTTTGATTTTTTAGATCCGGCATTTCCTTTAAGTGATAGTGTGCTTCGTTATAGTCTTGATGCTTTAAGTGAAATTTATTCTTCATCTGAACTTCATAATTTAGAATTTCATGTTGAGAATCAACAGTTTTTGAAAGCTGTTTATAATGGTGCTCATGCTAAGGCTTTGCAAGATATAAATGCTAATTTAACTGAAAATGATCTCATCATCTTTTCGCACCCACTAGCTATGGTTTTATTTGCAAAAGCAAATAAAAAAACAAAAGCTAAAACCCTCATTCAGGTACACGGTAATTATATTGAAGAAGTTGATAATTTAGCTCTTTTACGTGATTATGTGGATTATGTAGATTATATTCAAACAGTCTCAAAATATATGAGAGATGATCTGATAGAACTATTAGGTGTTAACCAAGATAAAGTAGTTTGTATTTATAATATTACACATCCAATTGCGCTCTCTAAAAATAAGGAAAAGTTACTTAAGCGTATCTCTATTATCGGCAGCATTCAAAAAAGAAAAAATCAGTTAGATGCTGTTAGAATGTTGAGTTTGATTCAGGATAGGAATGTCATATTACAGATTTATGGGAATGCTCTAAAAAAAGAGTATTTAGATTTGCTTAATTTTCATATTAATAATTATGGCTTAGCAGATAGAGTCATTTTTAAAGGATTATCATCTGAAAAGGATATTTATGAAAATACAGATGTTGCAATAATGACATCTGAACATGAAGGATTTGGATATATATTTTTAGAAGCTGCATTATAT
>NZ_VDHB01000254.1:0-1000 GCF_006227735.1 Testudinibacter sp. 'clade 2' | reverse complement strand
GTAGCAGACATAGTGTGTTTAACGGTTGGCAGTTAATCGCACAGCAAGATAGCTACCAAACCTTTGAGCAAACCCAAGACGGTAATATCAAACAGTGGCAAGAGCAAACCCACTATGCTATTGTGCAACCCAACGGCAAAGTGATTGGCTTGCTCACCCCAAAAGGCGAACTGGCATGGCAAGACAGCCCAAGAACCCTGTGGGGCTTGGTGTTGGACAGCTATCAGCGAAACGAAGCAACCCCTCACCCACTCGCCCCGCAACTGCTGTTCGCCGGACAATATGCGGATAGTGAAAGTGGATTGGCGTATAACCGGTTTCGGTACTATGACCCAAGCACCGGGAATTACCTGATTTCCGACCCGATTGGCTTAAATGGCGGGGAAACGCCTTATAGCTATGTACAGAATCCGTGGGATTGGTGTGATCCGTTTGGATTGGCTGGGTGTCACGGACACCACTCAGATCCTAAATTTATGGGAGGAGACCCGAAACAACAATTAACAAAATTAGATGCTGCAACACATAGAAATCTTCATAAAGATATGAATGATTTTTTAATAAACAAAACTAAAGTTATTAACGACAAAACTGTTCATATGAGACCTCAAAGAGGAAATAGTGGACGAATAATTAGAAGAAACTTTGATAGAGGTGAAAGATTATCTGCATTATCTGATTTTTATAAAACTACAGGAGCTAAATATATAGATGCTGCGAATGACTTTTTCACTATACATCCAAATTTAAAATAGGATAATACATATATGAAAAATAATATTATTGCTTATGAACTATCTGGAATAGACAACCATTCATATTTCTATGAATTCGCTCCCAAAGAAACTTTTTGTAGCACCTGTCACTCATGTATTAACATCCTAATGATTTTCATATTAAAAATAAGGCTGACTTTAGTTTTGCTTACGATGGAGGCCCACCAATTATTTCATCTAAGTTTAAATGTTTTATCGAAAATTTAGGTTATCCTATTCAATTT
>NZ_VDHB01000253.1:0-924 GCF_006227735.1 Testudinibacter sp. 'clade 2' | reverse complement strand
GGATGCAGGTGTATTTATCTTCTGAATTGGGCGTCATTAGTGGATTAACCAGTATTACAGGTATTGCTTCAGGCGCTTTGAAAGTCGGTGCTAAATATCAATTGGTGATAGATCCGAATGTGCTTAGTGCAAATGGGCTAGGCGGTGTAAAAATAGTTCGTAAAGTTGATGGTCTTGATGATATTCATGTTAATGTTGATATGGCAAGACAAAAAGGAAGTGAGGCTTATAAAGCAATCAATCAGTTGAGACCGAATGCTGAATACAATCTATCAAATGGAACTTATTTTCGAACTAATCAGAATGGATATGTTGAAGAAATATCATTTAAGCCTGATTTTGAAAATAGAGGTGTTCGAGATAGTCGTCAGACTGCAGTAGGTAAAGAGGGTATTGATGGAGATGTAGGAGGACACATCCAAGCATGTGCAATGGGTGGTTCTTGTGACCGTTATAATTTATTTCCACAAAATAGTAATTTTAATAATTCAGCATATAAAATTTATTTTGAGAATATACTTAAAAAAGCTCATACTGAGGGAAAAATAGTAGATAATGTAACTGTGAAATTCACGCGTGATAATCTGAACTCACCAAGACCTGATAGATTAGAAGTGATATTTACAATAGATGGGAAAGAAAGAACGGAAATTTTTAAAAACCAAGTTGGAGGGGGGAAGTAAATGGAGGCACAAATTAAAATATTAAATGAACTGGCAGGCATGTTACATTTTTCAACTAATGTTGAATATGATTTGGCATTTTTGGAATATAAATTTAATTTAAATGAAGGCTGGGATTCAATTACTATCTGGTGTGAAAAAGAAGGGGAGAATATTCCACCTAAATTTAATGCTGATAAAAAATTAATAAATGAACTATGCCAAAAACTCCATGCCAATATGCAAGCTCAAACTGGTGGTG
>NZ_VDHB01000252.1:0-662 GCF_006227735.1 Testudinibacter sp. 'clade 2' | reverse complement strand
AAAGAATTAATGCCAAAAATTTCACAATAATATCTCTTATTCCGCCTCTTTCTATTTTATTTATCTGAAAAAATTAATTTATATTTGATTCATATCAAATACTCTGTTTCTATTTTAATTAAGATACGCCCCAAGCATAACTATAACGAGTTAAAACATTAGAGGTATCTTTTATGTGGGTAAAAAAGAAAGGAATCTTATTCGGGGTATTACTTTTTATTTTGGGCGGGTTGGCATTGTGGCTCACCCAGGGCGTTTTTCACAAAACCAATTCCACCGAGTTTTGTGTCAGCTGCCATTCGATGAGCTTTCCAAAAGAGGAGTGGGAAGGCAGTGTGCATTTTGCCAACCGTAAAGGCATTCGCGCCGAGTGTGCCGATTGTCACTTGCCACCGGACAGTTGGCATTATGTGAAAGCCAAAGTGATGGCAGTGAAAGACGTTTGGGGCGAGATCACCGGCAAAATTCCAGATCAAGAAGCCTATGAAGCGCATCGCTTAGAAATGGCTCAGGCGGTCTGGAAAAACATGAAAGAGCAAGATTCCTCCACTTGTCGTACTTGCCACAAAACCGATGCTTGGATTTTGGGCGAACAGTCGGAACAGGCACAGACCATGCACAAGCTGGCACTGGAAACCAACCAAACCTGTATCGACTGCCAC
>NZ_VDHB01000251.1:0-904 GCF_006227735.1 Testudinibacter sp. 'clade 2' | reverse complement strand
ATCTATGGGGGCGCAATGCTAAATCCTTAGAATAATTTCTAGTAAATTTCAATAAAAAATTAAACGCTATATCACTCCCCTTTGCGCAAGCAATATTTGCTGCGGAAATTAACTCATCAAGGTCACCATCGGATTTTAAAATATAATCTTCTAGAAGAGGGACAATCTCATAAGGAAATTTATTCTCATCCAATTCTATCATCTCCGATTCAGATAAAATTTTCATGCTGTTTTTTGAAATATATAGAGATGACACTAAATTATTCATAAGCACCTCTTGTTTTTTTAATATACTCACTAGGTACCTTTGGAGTTATCAAGATTTCATTATCTCTTATAGCATTATTTAAATCTTGTCTCGAGCGAATAAACTCATATCTAGTGTTTCTTGTCGGATTTTTAGAGTATGAATCAAATTTTATTGATGATTTATTTTTCAAATAAGAAACAACATCTTGATTTTCTATTACCTCAATGCCTTTTAACTTACCTGATGAAACATCATTCTTTAGATTATCTAGCGCAACTGAAATAGTATTATCACCATATTTTTTCCCTTTATTATTACCTGAGAATGAAATATATTGACTTTGTTCTTTCAGTGGACTCGCTCCCCTAATATGCTGTGTTATAGTTACACTTCCACTAATATTTGCGGACAACAAGTCCCCAGAGGCATCAATATATGCTTTTATTTTTCCCTTATTATTAATATTGGAGTAAAAATTATCATCTGAACGATAAATAACTTTTCCATTAACTGTCACAGATTCAGTATGATAACCTTCAGTGATATCAATAATAGGTCGTCTAGAGTCTGAAGCCTCCGAGTTTCCGATACTATTTATTCCACGCCCAATCACCACCCCGGTTTCCCAGGTATTCCCCTGTAATTCAATGTCTT
>NZ_VDHB01000250.1:0-717 GCF_006227735.1 Testudinibacter sp. 'clade 2' | reverse complement strand
ATATTTTGTCCCCTTAAATATGCATGAGGAATACCCGCATCCTGATAGATCCCTTCACCTTTATTAACATTAACAATATTAAATAGATAGAAACAGATTAATCCAGGATCTAGCTTAGTTAAAGAGATTTCCATACTTTCGATACTATAAAGAACCCAATAATCAGGATTAACTAAACTTAGCTGATTTTGTTCATATGCTGCTTTTTGCTGCTGAATAATTGGTAACAACCATTTTTCTAATTGCTGTTGAGTAGCACGCATAATTTCAGCATAAAATGTTAATAAATCACATTGTTTCAAACGTAGTGCTAATGGTGATAAAGATGGATGCTTTTCTAGACTTTTAGCTATTTTATCCTTTGTCTTAAAACCATGCAGTAGCCAAAAATCAGAAAGCGCTACCATCATTTCAGGTTTATGATTGCTATCTTTATAAATTCGTTTAGGATCTGATAAACTAATTCCCAACTCATTTTCCTGCTTAAAACCTAACTCTGCTTGCTCTTTTGTGGGATGCAATTGAATAGATAGCGGTTTTTTAACATCTAAAATTTTAAGTAAATATGGCAATTCAGTACCAAATTTGTTAATACTATATTCTCCTAAAACACCAGGCTTTTCTTTTATATAATTATTTAATGGGATAATAGTATCATTTAGAATTAAGTCAGATGGTGAAGAGCTATGAGCACCTAACCACCATTCTGCATAATAT
>NZ_VDHB01000025.1:0-20406 GCF_006227735.1 Testudinibacter sp. 'clade 2' | reverse complement strand
ACATCAACAGACCCTAAAATCGGTGGATTTTACTTTGGATAGATTGAATACAGAACAACAACATTTTCGCAATGCCATGGCAAACCTAGCTTCGGCAGTCAGCATTTTAACCAGTGCCGGAACGGCCGGTACGGTAGGATTGACGGTTTCTTCCGTCTCTTCTGTCACAGACTCCCCCGCTACGCTATTGGTTTGTATCAATCAAGGCAGTGAGCTACATGACATCGTTAGGCAAAATCGGAAGGTGGCAATTAATATTCTCAACGCCTCACAGCAGGAATTGGCACTACATTTTGCAGCAATGGGTGACAGCAGTATGCAAGAGCGGTTAGCTTGGGAGGTGTGGCAACATTCTGAACACGGCGCACCGATTTTAAAACAAGCCCTCGCAATTTTAGAAGGAGAAATTGTAGAAGAAAATCAAATCGGTACGCACAGCGTTTTTTTTGTGCGAATTGAGCGGATTAAAGTTACACAAGGCGATGCCTTGATCTACTTCAACCGCACTTTTCATCGCCTGCCTTTCAGTCTATAACATCAGAGCCTGTTTTTTAGAGCTATAACGTATCCCAAAAATCAGCCGATAAATATTTGTCGGCTTTCTTCAGACATTGCGCTAAATCCATAAAAGTCGGTTGCGATACGGCCTGATATTGAGTATGTGCTGCCAGTTGTTTAACTATTTTTTGATAGGCTTGCTGCGTGCTGTCAGGCAGTGGCTGTGCTGAGCGTTTTCCAAGCCACCACAATCCTTGTAAAGGAATACTCAACGCAAAAAGTGCGGTCAAAACCGCAGCGGCAAGCGCCATTTGACTGCTTGGCAGAGTTATTTGTTGCCACACGACCGTTAATACCGCAACGGCCGGCATCGCTTTTTGTGCAAAACGCACAGCACGTATAATCCGGTTTTCAGGGAAAATGCTACCTAATTTCGCTTGCATCGGCCAGCTTTCCAGATAACGCTGCCCTTGTTTTAATGTTCTCATTTTGTCTTCTTAAAAAACACCTGCTTTGGTCGTATTAATGTGGTTAAAGTGCGGTTAAACGGTATAAAATCAAGTTTTGCTCGGTTTTCTCCGAATTGCAATTTATTTTATTCTATCAAAAGTGTATCCTATTCAAGATAAATTTCTTGCGCTTCACGCGCCTTTCTTTAATCAACATGAAAATAGGTTAATCATTATGTCACAAAACTTGATCCTGGTGCTCAATTGCGGCAGCTCATCTTTAAAATTTGCGATTTTGGATCCTCAATCCGGCGACGAAAAACTGTCCGGCTTGGCGGAAGCGTTTCATTTGGATGATGCGCGTATCAAATGGAAACTGAACGGTGAAAAAGGGAATGCGGATTTGGGTGCCGGCGCGGCACATAGCGAAGCGCTGGACTTTATCGTGAACCAGATTTTACCACAAGACGCAGGATTAAAAGAAAGTATTGTTGCGATCGGACACCGTATTGTACACGGCGGCGAGCAGTTTACCAGTTCTACATTGATCAATGACAGCGTTATCGAAGGAATCCGCAATGCCGCACAATTTGCACCACTGCATAATCCGGCACATTTGATCGGTATTGAAGAAGCTTTTAAAGCTTTCCCAGAATTGAAAACAAAAAATGTTGCTGTTTTCGACACTGCTTTCCACCAAACCATGCCGCAAGAGGCTTACTTATATGCCTTGCCTTATTCTCTATATAAAGAACACGGCGTTCGTCGCTACGGCGCACACGGTACCAGCCATTACTATGTCAGCCGCGAAGTAGCGAAAGAATTGAATATTCCGGCGGACAAAGTCAATGTGATCACCTGCCATTTAGGCAACGGCGGCTCGGTTGCGGCGATTCGTCACGGCGAATGTATCGACACCTCCATGGGGCTTACTCCATTGGAAGGTTTGGTGATGGGAACGCGTTCCGGCGACATCGATCCGGCAATCATTTTCTATCTATACAATACGCTGGGGATGAAAATGGAAGAGATCGAAACCACCTTAACCAAAAAATCCGGTTTATTGGGGCTGACCGAAGTTACCAGCGATTGCCGCTATGCGGAAGATAACTACCAAGCCAAAGAAGATGCGAAGCGTGCGATTGATGTTTACAGCTACCGTCTTGCCAAATATATCGGTTCTTATATGGCGGTTATTGGCGAGCGTTTGGATGCAGTGGTATTTACCGGTGGCATTGGTGAAAACTCTGCCTTGATCCGCGAGTTAACCTTAGCGCACTTGAAACTGTTTGGCTATGAATTGGATCAAGAACGCAACTTAGCGGCACGTTTCGGCAAATCCGGCAAAATCACCAGCGACAACTCCCCTGTTTCTTTGGTGATTCCAACCAATGAAGAATTGGTTATTGCCCAAGATACTGCCCGTTTAGCAGTAAAATAAAATATCTCTACTGCCGACCTAGTCGGCAGTTTTCATTCGATCATTTAAAAGGCTTTATTATGTCCCGTACTATCATTTTAATCCCAGTCAGTGCCGGCGTCGGTTTAACCAGTGTCAGCTTGGGTCTGGTGCATGCACTAGAACAAAAAGGCGCCAAAATTGGGTTTATGAAACCGATTTCGCAACCGAGCAGCGGAGAAGATAAAATTGACCGTACTACCTCAATTTTACGCAGCAGCTCAACTTTGGATATCGCCGAACCGATTATGCTGAGTGAAGCGGAATACCTGATTGGTCAAAATCAATCGGATATTCTGTTAGAAAAAATTGTGGCACGTCATCAGCAATTAAGTGCTAAAAACGAACTGATCATTGTCGAAGGTTTAATTCCAACTAGTAAAAGTGCGTATGCCACTGGGGTAAACTATGAAATTTCACAAGCGTTAGATGCTGAAATTATATTAGTTGCCGCACCGGGCACCGATACTCCGAGTCAGCTGATTGAACGTCTTGAGGCGACAGCAAGCAGTTTTGGTGGGCGCAACAATCCGAATTTATTAGGGGTTGTAGTCAATAAATTTAATGCGCCGGTCGACCAAAGTGGACGCACCCGTCCAGATCTCAGCGAAATATTTGAGTCTTTCAAAGAGAACGAAAGTTCAATTAACGAAGTTCGTCACCTGTTCTCCAAAAGTCCATTGTCACTCATTGCCAGCATTCCTTGGAATGCCGAGCTGATCGCAACGCGTGCGATTGATATTGCTAAACATTTGAATGCGCATGTGATTTATGAAGGGGAAATCAAAACCCGTCGTATCAACGGCATCACCTTCTGCGCTCGCAGCTTGCCAAATATGGTGGAACATTTCCGTGCGGGTAGCCTGTTGGTAACTTCAGCCGACCGTCCGGATGTTTTGGTGGCAGCTGCGTTAGCTGCTATGAACGGGGTGAAAATCGGGGCATTGGTACTGACGGGTGGTTATAAAATCGATAATCAAATCAGTAAGTTATGCCAGCAAGCCTTTGAGACCGGCCTGCCGGTCATCCGCGTAGAAGGCAACACTTGGCAAACCTCACTCAATTTGCAAAGTTTTAATTTGGAAGTACCACCGGACGATGCAGAACGGATTGAAACCATTAAACAGTTCACCAGTGAGCAATATAATGCCCAGTTCATCGACAGCTTGGTCGGTACTTCGCCTCGTTTACGTCGTCTGTCACCGCCAGCATTCCGCTATCAATTGACTGAATTGGCGCGCAGTGCCAAAAAACGGATTGTGTTGCCGGAAGGCGATGAGCCACGTACGGTTAGAGCTGCCGCTATTTGTGCCGAGCGCGGAATTGCGGAATGTATTTTACTGGCAAGTCCAGAAGAGGTAAACCGTGTTGCTGAATCACAAGGGGTGCAGTTAGGCAAAGGCATCACCATTATTGATCCTAAAATGGTGCGTCAAAACTATGTTGCACGCTTAGTTGAACTGCGTAAAAACAAAGGCATGACCGAAGTGGTTGCCGAAGAACAATTACAAGATAACGTGGTACTGGGGACGATGATGTTGGAATCTGGCGAAGTTGACGGCTTGGTTTCTGGTGCGGTTCACACCACAGCAAACACCATTCGTCCGCCAATGCAGATTATTAAAACTGCACCAGGCAACTCAATTGTATCTTCAATTTTCTTTATGTTATTGCCGGATCAAGTCTTGGTTTATGGTGACTGTGCGGTCAATCCGGATCCAACGGCAGAACAATTGGCCGAAATTGCAATTCAATCTGCTGATTCTGCCAAAGCCTTTGGCATTGCGCCGAAAGTCGCGATGATCTCCTACTCTACCGGCTCCTCCGGCCAAGGTTCTGATGTGGATAAAGTGCGTGAAGCCACCCGCTTGGCACAAGAAAAACGTCCTGATTTGATTATCGATGGTCCGTTACAATACGATGCTGCGGTGATGGAAGATGTGGCGCGCTCCAAAGCGCCGAACTCACCGGTCGCCGGTAAAGCCACTGTGTTTATCTTCCCGGATTTGAACACCGGAAACACCACCTATAAAGCAGTACAACGCTCTGCCGACTTGGTTTCTATCGGTCCGATGCTGCAAGGTATGCGTAAACCAGTCAACGATCTGTCACGTGGTGCGTTGGTTGATGACATTGTTTACACCATTGCCTTAACTGCTATTCAAGCAACACAACAGTAACTGTCTAACCGCACTTTGATTAAAGTGCGGTATCATTTCAGCAGATCTCGTCACCAAAGTGGCGGGATTTTTTTATTATTAGCCTTAGGGTCTGTTGATCTCCCCCTTTCAAGTGCGGTTTTATCAAATAACCTAAAAAAATACTTTACTGTATAAAAAAACAGTATTATATTTACTGTATGAATAACCAGTATTATCTTGAAGTCTGAGGCTTGCCATGTTGATCCATCTAAATATTAATAATTTTGCTATCGTTAATCAGCTTGATTTGGCGCTGCAAGCCGGAATGAGTGTGATCACAGGTGAAACCGGGGCTGGAAAATCCATTGCAATGGATGCGCTAGGACTGTGTCTGGGGGAGCGAGTCGAGAGCAGTATGATCCGTCATGGTCAAGAGCGTGGCGAGATCAGAGCCACTTTTCAGCTCAGTAATAATTCTCCTGCTTTAACATGGCTACAGCAACATGAACTGGAAGATATGGATACACCGAAATGTTGTACGTTACGTCGTGTGATCCGCAATGACGGTCGCTCGAAAGCGTTTATCAACAACTGTCCGGTTCCTGCGGCACAACTGCGTGAGTTGGGGGCGTTGCTGATTCAAATCAACGGGCAACACAGTTCACAGCGCTTATTAAAAAGTGAAGAGCAATTGCTACTACTGGATCAATTTTGCCATAACCAAGCATCATTGCAGCAGATGGCGCAAGCATATCAGCATTGGAAACAGGCAAAACAGCAACTGAAACAATTTCAACAGCAATTAGCGGAAAACGAAGCCAAAAAACAACTCTTGCAATACCAAGTGGAAGAGCTGAATGAATTTAATTTACAGCCCGATGAATATTTGCAGTTAGAGCAACAACAGCGTTGTCTGGCAAACGCAGAACAGATTACCCAACTGTCACAGTCAATCGGCATGCTGCTCAGCGACAATGAAACAGTGAATATTGAAGCGATGTTAAATAAAGCAGAACGCTACTGTGAGGAGTTATCACAGTTGAACGGACAGTATCATAATTTGGCAAGTCTGTTGCAAGAGGCACTGATTCAAGTACAGGAGGCCTCCTCTGAGTTGCAAACCTTGACTTCAGAAATTGAACAGGATCCCTATTTGTTGGCAGAAGTGGAACAACGGTTAGGCACTGCATTACAATTAGCCAAAAAACACCATATCAGCCCCGAACAATTACACCGGCATCATGCTGAATTAAAACAGCAATTGGCAAATTTAACGGACATCAGTGCCGAAGAGCAACAATTGCAGCAACAGCTTGAAAGTGCGGTATTGGCATTAACACAGATCAGCCAGACGCTACACCAATCCCGTTTACAGGGCGCACAAAAACTATCTGAACAAATCACTGCATTGATTAAACAATTGGCGATGGAAAATGCTGAATTTGAAGTGGTGGTTAAACATAATCCGGACAGTATCAGTGTATTGGGCGCAGACGAGATCGTGTTTATGTTGCGCAGCAACTTGGGACAGTTATCACAACCGTTGACTAAAATTGCCTCCGGTGGCGAACTTTCGCGCATTGCATTAGCGATTCAGGTGCTGACTGCCGATAAATTGGCGACCCCTACTCTCGTTTTCGATGAAGTCGATGTCGGCATCAGCGGCGCAACCGCCACCGTTGTCGGTAAACTGATGCGCCAGCTGGCACAAAAATGCCAAATTTTGTGTGTCACCCATTTACCACAAGTTGCAGCTTACGGACATCAGCATTTTAGCGTACAAAAATCAACCCAAGACGGCACAACAATAACCGAAATGACCGCACTTGATAACAAAGAGCGGGTTTATGCGCTTTCTCGATTGCTTAGCGGCAGTGAGGTAACTACTACCACATTGGCGAATGCTAAAGAGTTACTGAAACTGGCCAGCTAAACATCAGCGTAGCCCCATGTGTGCATTAACAAAGGAATAGCTTGTTGCAGTTGCTGCTGACTTAAATTACCAAAACCTAACGAAACGTATTTTTTATTGCTATCGGGCAGCGGATACAGCTTGATACCCACGTTGGCAGCCAAAGTCTGTAATTGTGCAAGCGAACGGGTTTCGGTATATAAATCTAATAGTAGATAAAACCCAGACTGTTCGCCATAATAACGGATATAATCGGTATAGGGCTGCAACAGCTGACACAGCAGTTCCATTTTTTTGCGATAATGCGTTCGCATTCGATGAATATGTTTCTCAAACTCACCGGATTGCATAAATTGGGCGATCAAATATTGGTTTAAGCGCGGCACAGTAGAGTTGAACAAACCGCAAGTGCGGTTATAAATCGGTAAGAGTTGCTGTGGCAGCACCATAAACGTCATTCGCAACGATGGCATTAATAATTTAGAAAACGACCCTAAATAGATCACTTTGCCCTGCTCTGTCATAATATCCAACTGCTGTAAAGCCGGAATTGGTTTGCCTTTATAACGAAACTCACTGTCGTAATCATCTTCAATAATATAACGATCCGCTTGCTGGTTCGCCCATTGTAACAGTTGCAAACGTTCGTTGATGGATAACACCGAACCATAGGGATATTGATGTGACGGCGTCACATAAAAAATATTGACCGCACTTTGTAGTAAGCGTTGAAAATCCACTTTGAGGTTCTCATCAGTCAGTGGCAACCGTATCAGATTTTTATTAAACACCTGCAACAATTGCGCCACCATCGGATAGCCATATTGCTCCATCGCATAGTTTACGCATTGCTCGGGATAAAGGTGATCGAACAACAAAATCAGTTGGCTGATACAGGTTTCTACTCCCGCACCGATAACAATCTGATCAATGCTGCAACTTACCCCTCTGGAAGCGTAAAGATAGTCACGAATCTGCTCACGTAAAACGATTTCGCCCTGTTTTTCACTTTGACTGGACAAAATTCGGCTGGCTTGATCCCATAGTTTCTTGACCTGTTTCTTCATGCGTGCAAAAGGAAAGTGCGCCATATCCACTTGATCCGGGTTAAAATCATAGCGGAAATGTTGCGAGGCTTTGCTTGCTGTTTGAGGCTGAGTTGCTTGATTGCTAAATGCAAACTGCTCGGCTTGAAAACTGACAAAAAAACCACAGCGTGCTTTGGCTTCAATATAGCCTTCTGCTAAAAGCTGACCATAGGCATTTTCGACCGTGTTTTGACTGATGTTTAGATGATCGGCAATTTTGCGTTTTGACGGTAATTTTTCACCATACACCAAGCGCCCACAACTGATTTGCTGTTTAATTTGTTGATATAGTTGTGAATATAAAGGCTCTTTTTCCGCTTTATTCAATGCAAAAGCCATATGTTGAAATGCGTTCTGCTGTAATGTTGGCATCATTATTCTTCTTATGGTTGTTTTTATAGTTATTCTGAACGTTGAAACTGACCTCATCAATATTAACAAAACTGATACTTTTAATCATATCTTAATTGCAGAAAATAGTTAGCGTTTGGCTGACGAATCGTTTTTATATAAACAGGAGAAATTTCAAAATGAATAAAGTATTAGGCAGTGATGTAGTGAAACGTGGCATGGCACAAATGCAAAAAGGCGGCGTGATCATGGATGTAGTCAATGCGGAACAAGCGCGGATTGCCGAGGCGGCCGGTGCGGTTGCGGTGATGGCATTGGAACGGGTACCATCGGATATTCGGGCAGCAGGTGGCGTGGCTCGAATGGCAAATCCCAAAATCGTGAAAGAAGTGATGGCTGCGGTTTCCATTCCTGTGATGGCTAAAGCCCGCATTGGTCATATCACCGAAGCACGTGTTTTGGAAGCGATGGGCGTTGATTATATTGATGAAAGTGAAGTCCTGACCCCTGCGGATGAAGAGTTTCATTTGCTGAAAAGTGACTATACCGTGCCGTTTGTTTGTGGCTGTCGTGATTTGGGTGAAGCATTGCGTCGGATTGGTGAAGGGGCGGCGATGCTGCGCACCAAAGGCGAACCGGGTACCGGCAATATTGTGGAAGCGGTGCGGCATATGCGAAAAGTTAATGCACAATTGCGCAAAGTCGTGGCGATGAATCATGACGAGCTGATGACCGAAGCCAAACTGTTAGGCGCACCGTTTGAACTGTTATTACAAATTAAACAATTAGGCAAATTACCGGTGGTTAATTTTGCTGCCGGCGGTGTTGCTACGCCAGCTGATGCTGCTTTGATGATGGAGCTGGGTGCTGATGGTGTTTTTGTCGGCTCCGGTATTTTTAAATCAGAAAATCCGGAAAAATTTGCGCAGGCAATTGTGCAAGCGACAACCTATTATCAAGATTATGATCGCATTGCCCGCTTATCTGAAGAGCTGGGCAGTGCGATGAAGGGGCTGGATATTGCTAAATTGTTACCGACAGAAAGAATGCAAGAGCGAGGTTGGTAATGACAGATTACAGCGGATGTCGTATCGGCGTTTTGGCGCTGCAAGGTGCTGTCAGCGAACATATGGCGCAACTAACTGCTTTGGGCGCAACTGCGGTTGCCGTGAAGCATGTTGCACAATTGGAGCAGCTTGACGGTTTGATCTTACCCGGTGGTGAAAGCACGGCAATCGGTAAGTTGATGCGGCACTACGGTTTTATTGAGGCGATCCGCCAATTTGCTGCCGAAGGAAAACCGCTGTTTGGTACTTGTGCCGGTATGATCCTCTTGGCTAAAACGATTGAGGGCGGTGAGTCGGCTCATTTGGCATTCATGGATATTCAAGTGCGGCGGAATGCCTTTGGGCGACAAAAACAGAGCTTCCAAACCGCACTTTACGTCAACGGATTATCCGCCCCTTTCCCGGCAGTTTTTATTCGTGCGCCTTACATCAGTAAACTGTTGTCGGATAACGTACAAATATTGGCAGAGATCGACGGCAATCCAGTATTGGCTCGGCAAGATAATTTGCTGGTCTGCGCTTTCCATCCGGAGTTAAGCACAGACCCGCGTATTACCGCACTATTTCTGGACGGGGTGCGCAACCAGCTTGAAACGCAATAAACGGTTGGCATTGGTCACAACCGTAATCGACGACAGTGCCATTGCCACACCAGCAAATACCGGATTGAGCAGAATCCCGAACAAGGGATATAGCAACCCAGCGGCAATCGGAATGCCTAAACTGTTATAGATAAACGCCCCTAACAGATTTTGTTTGATATTGCGCATTCCGGCTTGCGATAGTGCTAGCACATCAGAAACTGCATCGATGCTGTGCCGCATCAAGGTTAAATCTGCGGTTTCAATCGCAATGTCGCTACCACTGGCGATGGCAATGCTGACATCGGCTTGTGCCAGTGCCGGTGCGTCATTGATACCGTCGCCGACCATTGCCACTTTGTACCCTTGCTGCTGTAAGGTTTGGATCGCCTCTGCTTTACCTTGCGGCAAGACCCCGGCAATCACTTGATCAATCCCCAATTGCTCTGCAACCGCCGTTGCTGTCTGCATTTGATCGCCGGTCAACATAATGGTGCGATAACCATTATTGCGCAGCGTCTGCACCGCACTTTGACTCTCTTGGCGCAATTGATCTTTCACCACAAGAAAGCCAATAAAAGTAGCGTCATTTGCCAGATAGATCACCGTACCCCCTGCCCGGCTCTGCTGCTCCGCTTGGCTTTGTAGCCCTGATGGTATGGCAATATTTTGCTGTGCCAACAGTTTTTCATTGCCTAAATAGAACTTTTGCTCAGCAATTTTGGCGGAAACGCCCATGCCTTTATGCGTAATAAAGTCACTAACCTCAGCCAGATTCGCCACGTCAATTTGCGGCGATTCTAATAGCGCTTTGGCGAGCGGATGATTTGCCTGTTGTTCCAAACTGGCCGCGTAATAAAGTAGATCTTGCTGTTGTTGCCCTACTGCCGGATAAAGTGCGGTCAGCTTCGGTTTGCCTTCGGTTAGCGTGCCGGTTTTATCAAACACCACTACATTGACATTAGCGGCTTTTTGCAACGCATCGGCGTCACGCACCAAAATGCCTAATTCTGCCGCCCGCGATACGGAGGCAATCACCGACATCGGTGTGGCCAACCCTAACGCACAAGGGCAAGCAATAATCAACACGGTGGTCAACACGACCAAGGCGTGTGCTAGTTTTGGTTCGGGCCCAAACAATGCCCAAACGATTGCGGCTAAAATAGCAATCACCACCACCACCGGCACAAATACCGCGGCAACTTTATCGACCAACATCGCAATTTTGGGTTTACTGCCCTGCGCCTGCCTCACTAATTTAATGATATTGGCAAGCATGGTTTGTTCACCGACTTGTGTCGCTTCAATCCGCAAACTGCCATTATCGACAATAGTACCGGCTCGAACAAAATCCCCTATAGTTTTGTTGACTGCCAACGGTTCTCCGCTCAACATCGATTCGTCCAACCAGCCTTCCCCTTGTACTACCATACCGTCAACCGCAACACGATCACCGGTTTTCAGGCTCAACAACATACCGCACTTTACCTGTTGTAGCGGCAATTGTTGTTCCTGCCCGGCTTCGATCACGCTGACTTTAGCCGGCGTTAAATCCAGTAATTTTTCCAACGCACGGGAAGAACGCTGTTTGGCTTTGGTCTCCAGCATTTTGCCTAAGTTTACCAACCCGATAATCATCATACCGGCTTCAAAATACAAATGACGGGCATTTTCCGGGAAAAAGTACGGAAACAGCACAATCGCCATCGAAAACAGCCATGCCACACCCGTGCCGAGTGCCACCAATGTGTCCATTGTTGCACTGCCGTGTTTTAAATTACGCCATGCGCTGATAAAAAAATGCCCGCCACTGAAGGTCATCACCAGCGCACTGGCAACCCCCACAGCCAACCAAGCAGATCGTGAATCTTGCGTTACGCTCATACCGTAAAGCATGCCCCAGAACATTAGTGCAAAACCGAATACCAGCGCTACCAGTGCCTGCCATTTGCGTTGGCGGATCTCTTTTGCAATATTTTGCTGCTGCTTTTCTCGCCGAAGGTGCTGCTCGGCAACGATTTCTGCAGCATAACCGGCTTGTTCAACCGCACTGACCAGCGCGTGTTGCGATGCAGCGCCATAAACGATTGCGCTGTTATCAGCCAGATTGACATTGACTTTTTCAACCTGAGGTACCGCAGCCAGCGCTTTTTCAACCTTTAATACACAACTGGCACAGGTCATTCCACTTAATAATAGCTGGGTGGTTTGCTGCTGTTCAGCTCTCGACTGTAGGGCGATTTCATTGTTATTGACCGTTTTGTTTACAACTGTTTTTTCGACTACCGTCGCTGAATCAGGATCGGATTTCATCTGATTGCGCGCGGACGGTAGTTCAGTTTTTGGGCAAGAATCGCCCTCAGCGGATAATTGTGCCTGATAACCGACATCTTCAACCAGTTTAATCAATACTTCCGGCTTAACCGCTTCGGCATAAACCGTCAACGTGGTCAGGTTCAATTGGTAAATCAAATTGGGATCAAATTCGGTTAAAGCTTTGTCCAGGGTTTTGACGCAATGCTGGCAAGACAAGCCGGACAGTATCAATTCAAATGTCGCAGCAGGATTGGCTTGCGCCTGATAACCGGCCTCTTGTACTGCTTGGATTAAAGCAGAAACCGGCACGTCTCCTTCAATTTTTGCATAGTGCAAATTGATTTTGACCGCACTTGCGCCTGTCACGTTCTGCAAAGCTTCGCGCACATGGCGTACACAATTTTGGCAGGATAATTGTGCTAACCCTAAAATAGTTGACATAAATAGGCTCTCTTCTGTGGTATCGTTTAGTTGAATCTTCTATAAAACGTCATTAGAATAAAGCTTCCACTAACTATAGAGTCAAGCATTTTTTATGAATATTAAACAAGTGGCTGCCCTGACCGGCTTAAGTGATAAAACTATTCGATTTTATGAAGAAAAAGGCATTATTACCCCACCCCGGCGCAGCAGTAACGGATATCGACAATATGATTTGCAGCACGTTGATCAACTACGATTTGTGCAGCGTACCCGTAGTGCCGGATTTTCCCTACCTGAATCTAAAGAGTTGCTCGAGCTTTATCTGAACCCACAGCGCCACAGCCGTGAAATTAAACAGCGGACATTGGATAAAATTCAGCATCTTGAGCGACAAATTACGCAACTGCAAGAGATGAAACGGCAGTTGACCGCATTAGCAGACGAATGTCCCGGTGATGATCAAAGCCAATGCCCGATTATTGATTCACTGAGTGGTAAGGGCTGCTGCCACAAATAACAAAACCGCACTTTTATCTTTTATTAAATCACTTTTTGTTAAATCAAAAGAAAAGTGCGGTCAGCTTAGGATCTGTTGATAGGTTATTTTAAAATTTTCAAATGACTGGCAGAACGTTTCGCTTTAGGTTTGTCACTGGTTGTGGTTTTTATCGTTTGCGGCTGATCGACAGCTTCACTAAAACTCGCAGGTTGTTCGACTAAATCGCCTAAACTACGTTCAACTTCGCGTTCATAGGTTTCTTCCAACTCGAACATCACACCATCACCGTTTTCACGCGCATAAATTGCCAATGCAGCGCCCATTGGTACGATAATATCACGCGGAATCCCTTTGAAGCGGGCGTTAAACACAATTCTGTCATTGCCCAGCTGTAAATTACCGCAGGCATTTGGCGAAATATTTAATACAATCTGCCCGTCTTTAACAAAATCATCCGGTACGACGGTATGCGGATAAAATGCATCAACAACCAGATACGGTGTTAAATCATTGTCTAACAGCCAATCATAATAGGCTCTGAGCAAGTAAGGGCGTTTTGCAGTGGTTGATCCGATCATATTCAGCCTATTATTTTTCCACGATCACTTTTTGCGGTGAATTTTTTAATGAAGTGACAAAACAAGGACGTTCAAAAACCAAATCCATATAGTTTTTAATCGCTTTGCTGCCCGCACCGTTAAATTTAATATCATAGCTTTGTAAACGATGAAGAATTGGCGCAATATAGCAATCCACTAAGCTGAATACTTCACTTAAAAAGTACGGTTTTTGCGCAAAAATAGGACCAAAAGACAGTAACTCATCTTTTAAATCATTCAGCATTTTCATTTTTTCTGCTTCGGCTAAACGCTCTGCTTGTTCGATCACAGAAAACCAGTCTTGTTCGATGCGATGCATTAACAGGCGCGATTTGGCACGATCAACCGGATACACCGGCATTAATGGCGGATGCGGAAAACGTTCGTCCAGATATTCTAATATAATTCGCGGTTTAAACAGCACTAAATCACGATCGACCAAGGTCGGCAATTCGCCATTGGTGCCTAACTCTAAAAAATCTTCATTGATAATATCCGACTGGATCAACTCTTGTTCATGAGGAACCTCTTTTTCTGCCAAAACCATTTTGACCTGATGTGAACCCAAGCTGGACTCGTCATAAAAAAGAGTAATAATGGAACGTTTATTAGCTGCTATCATTGTTATTCTCCGCACTCATTTATCCGCTCAAAGCGGATTGTGCTTATTTATTTTTTACTGTTCATGCGTCATGTCGCATGATTAAAATTTAAGGTGGTTATTATAGCATAAACAGTTATAAGATTTCTAAAAAAACCTCAATGCTATTTATAACCACTTGAATAATAAAATAAAAAACCCCCATTCAAAGAATGGAGGCCTAGATTTTACTATGTTATCGCTAAAATTATTTAGTGGTTTCGGTGTTGCCGATTAATTTATTGATATCTTTTTTCGCTTCTTCTGCTTTCTCAGCAACGGCTTCTTTAGTTTCAGTTACTGTTGTTGCAACACTCTCTTTAGCCGCTTCAGTTTTTTCTGCAATTGCTTGTTTTGCATCGGTCGCTACCGCCGCAGCGCTTTGCTGTGCCGCTGTAGCTTGCTCAGTTGCAGATTCTACTGCTTGACTAGTGGCTTGTTGAGCATTTTGTTGTGCTTGTTCAACAGCTTGGGTTGCTTCAGCCTGTGTTTTTTCGACAGATTCAGTTGCATTGGCTACTGCATTGTTAAGCGATTCTTTAGCTTCAGCTGCTTTAGTTTCAACAGCATCTTTCACTTCAGAAGCTTTTTCAGCTACAGCTTCTTTCACTTCTGCTGCTTTTTCAACTACAGCGTCTTTGGCTTCAGTGGCTTTTTCAGTTACAGCTTCTTTCACTTCCGCTGCTTTTTCAACTACAGCGTCTTTGGCTTCAGTGGCTTTTTCAACGACTGCATCTTTGGTTTCAGTTGCTGTGGCTACTGCACTGTTTTTTGCGTCGGTTGCCGCATTCTTCGCATCATCACAACCCATCACGGTTAATGCAGTTGCGCCTAAAAGTGCGGTAGTTAATAGTAATTTTTTCATGTGAAACTCCTATCCTTAATAACGGGTATTGGTAATTTATCGATTAAGTCGTTCAGATTATGCAAAATAACATTTATATAGCTTACTGACTTTAGCGGGGCAAGTGTCTAATATTTTTTCCGTCACGACAACCTTTTTTTATCACAATGCTCAAATAATCAGCACTATGCACTAAAAAACAGCAACTATTCACAATTAAGCCTATCTTTAACAAAAAATAGGCTTAATTCATTCGATGGCTTAGTCAATGCTCCGTAATAATTCATTGATGCCAACTTTGCCACGGGTTTTAGCATCTACTTTTTTCACGATTACTGCAGCGTATAAGCTGTATTTACCGCACTTCGACGGCAAACTGCCGGAAACCACGACCGATCCTGCCGGTACACGACCGTAGTGAATTTCACCGGTTTCGCGATCGTAAATTTTGGTGCTTTGACCAATGAATACCCCCATAGAAATCACTGAACCTTCTTCGACGATCACGCCTTCCACCACTTCTGAACGTGCACCGATAAAGCAGTTATCTTCAATAATCGTCGGATTCGCTTGTAACGGTTCCAATACGCCACCGATGCCGACACCGCCGGACAAATGCACATTTTTACCGATTTGAGCACAAGAACCGACTGTCGCCCAAGTATCGACCATAGTGCCCTCATCGACATAAGCGCCAAGGTTGACATAAGATGGCATTAATACCGTGTTGCGAGCAATAAATGCGCCTTGACGCACGCTTGCCGGTGGCACCACGCGAAAGCCTTCACGCTCAAAACGCGCTTGATCATATGCAGCAAATTTCATCGGTACTTTATCGAAGTAATTAGTTTCTGCACCCGGCATCAGCTGGTTGTCGTTAATCCGGAAAGAGAGCAACACCGCTTTTTTCAACCATTGATGCGTCACCCAGTCACCGTTAATTTTCTCAGCAACGCGCCATTTGCCACTGTCCAAACCGGCGATCACTTCTTCGATTGCCACTTTCGTTGTCGCATCAACCGTTTTTGGCGTGATTTCTGCACGTTTTTCAAATGCGTTTTCAATAATTGTTTGTAAATCAGACATTATTTTTCCTATTTTTTGTGAGTATAAAGAACGGGTTATTCCGCTAAGCTATCGACTTTTAATTGTAATAGCTGTCTATCCAAATTGTTTAAATTCTGATTGCTTAATGCTTGTTGATAGGCTTGGCGTGCTGCATTGTTGTCGCCTTTCGCCAATAAAATATCCCCTTGTAGCTGTGCCTTAGCGCCTTCCCAAGCTTTATCATTGATATTTTTTAAGCTGACTTCAGCTTGGTCGTATTGTTGTTGCTGCACTTGCAGTGCGGCTAGTCTGAGAGCAGAAATGGATTTCAATTCATCATTACGACTGAATTCCAGCGCCTGTTTCAAACTACTTTCCGCTAAGGCTAAATTATTCTGTTCTACCGCACTTTTGGCTTGAGTAAACAATGCCAATACTGCATAGTTGGAATTTTGATTGTCAGTGACAAATTTCTGTAACAATTCCGCATTTGCCTGCGGATTTTGTAAATAGGCTTGTGTCACTTGTTCATAACTATTTGAAGTGGCTCGTTGACTATCGAGTTGATGCGTTTGCCAATAGCGCCAGCCCAGTACACCGCCAACCACCAAAATAAACGTGGCGATGATCACTTTGCTGTTTTCTTTCCACCAACTTTTCAGCTCTTCAACCTGTTGTTCTTCGGTAATATACGACACTTAATGCTACTCCTTTTTTATTGATTCCGATTTATTTATTCCAATGGCTTGCTAAAAATGCAAACGCCTGTTCGATTGGTAGTTGCTGTTGTTGGTGATGCCCCTGTAAATCTTTGATCACCAACTGCTGATTCTCTACCTCTTCTTCACCGATCACAATGGCAAAGCGTGCCCCGCTTTTGTCAGCGCGTTTAAACTGTTTTTTAAAATTGCCGGCACTGCAATGTAACATCACATTTTTTTGCGGGTAAGTGGAACGCAGCTGCTCGGCGACATCGAAGGCTAACAACGTTGCTGCTTCACCGCTGTGTACGATATATACGTCCACCGCTTGTGGTAGCAACAAATCTTGATTAACTTCTTGCACCAATAAAATCAGGCGCTCTACACCCATTGCAAAGCCGACACCGCTGGTGGCGTGTCCACCCAACTGTTCGACTAAGCCGTCGTAACGTCCGCCGCCACATACCGTGCCTTGAGCCCCAAGTGCGCTGGTGACCCATTCAAATACCGTTTTATTATAATAATCCAAGCCACGCACCAATTTTTGGTTGATCTCATAGCGGATTCCCATTTGATCTAAAATTTGGCATAAACGGGCAAAATGTTGCTGTGAATCTTCATCGAGATAATCATGCAATTTCGGCGCATGATTTAACACCGCTTGAATTTTTTCATTCTTACTGTCTAAAATTCGTAGTGGATTCGTGCTGAGACGGCGCTTGCTATCTTCATCTAAAATATCCAGATGGTTTTGCAGAAAATCCACTAATGCTTGACGATAATGGTTACGTGCCGCCAATGAGCCGATCGAATTCAGTTGTAGACTGACATGCTCGGCAATGCCCAATGCTTTCCATAACCTTGCAGTCAATAAAATCAGTTCAGCATCAATTTCCGCTTGCGCAATGCCAAAGACTTCCACACCGATTTGGTGGAATTGGCGATAACGCCCTTTTTGCGGACGTTCATAACGGAACATCGGCCCCATATACCACAAGCGTTGCTCTTGGTTATACAATAAACCGTGTTCAATACCGGCACGCACACAACCCGCGGTGCCTTCCGGACGTAGTGTCAGGCTTTCGTTATCCCGATCATCAAAAGTAAACATCTCTTTTTCGACCACATCGGTCACTTCGCCGATTGCGCGTTTGAACAGCGGTGTGGATTCCACAATCGGCATTCTGATCTCTTGGTAGCCGTAACTAGCTAACACCCGTCTGACAGTGGCTTCCAACCACTGCCATAATGGCGTGTCTTGCGGCATACAGTCGTTCATTCCACGAATTGCTTGAATGGTTTTCGCCACGTTTTCTTTTCCTTTTTATTCTATTTTTAGTTGACTAATCGTTAGGTGTATTCAGCAAATCAATCCGTTTAGACGGATCCTGCATTGCAATTTTGGCACGAATTTTAGCTTCTAATTGATCGATTAAATCATGGTTGTCAAACCGCTCTTTTTGTCGCACACCACCCAGGTAAAAACCACTCTTGTTATTACCGCCGGTAACCCCTAAATCGGAAATCAAGGCTTCACCCGGTCCATTGACCACACAGCCGATGATAGAAACATCCATCGGGGTCACAATATCTTCCAAACGCTGTTCCAGCGCATTGACAGTGCCGATCACATCAAATTCCTGACGTGAGCAGGTTGGACAAGCGATAAAATTGATACCGCGCGAACGAATCCGCAACGATTTTAAAATATCAAAGCCGACTTTGATTTCTTCGACCGGATCGGCAGCAAGCGAGATGCGTAAGGTATCGCCAATACCTTCAGACAGAAGCATTCCTAAACCGACCGCCGATTTTACAGCCCCCGCGCGTGCGCCACCGGCTTCGGTGATCCCCAGATGCAACGGTTGTTTAATCGCTTTTGCCAGCAAACGGTAGGATTCCACCGCTAAAAAAACATCAGAGGCTTTTACGCTGACTTTAAACTGATCGAAGTTCAGTCGATCTAAAATCTCCACATGGCGCAGCGCCGATTCCAATAACGCTTCCGGCGTTGGCTCGCCGTATTTCTCCTGTAGATCTTTTTCCAACGAACCGGCATTCACGCCGATCCGAATCGGAATATTGTTATCACGCGCACAATCCACCACGGCACGAATTCGATCTTCACGCCCGATATTACCCGGATTAATTCGCAAACAATCTACACCATATTCTGCCACTTTTAGTGCAATGCGGTAATCAAAATGGATATCCGCCACTAACGGCACATTGACTTGTTGTTTAATCAATTTGAATGCTTCCGCTGCATCCATAGTCGGCACTGAAACCCGCACAATATCCGCCCCGACTTTTTCCAGCGCTTTTATTTGTGCGACAGTTGCTGCCACATCGGTGGTACGAGTATTCGTCATCGACTGTACCGCAATCGGGGCATCGCCACCGACCGGAACGTTGCCGACATAAATTTTTGTTGATTCACGACGCTTGATTGGCGTTTGTTTTAACATAGTCTTTTCCGGCTTAATTAATTAGGCAAGGTGATTCTGGCAACACGGCCATCGATAGTCAATGGTACTTCTTGCCCTTGGAAGGTAATTCGTACGTTTTGCGGTGCGCCGATCACCAAGGCATAAGGCTCACCATCACTAAAGGTCAGCACTTCGCCCTGCTTATACTCTTTTTGTGCCAATACTTTGCGGTTTGCATCCCGCACACTGAGCCAGCAGCTGTTGCCGACAATTTCGATCACCAGACCATTGCTGTTAGGCACTACCGCACTTTCACTATTCGCATTACTGTCAGCAGTACTGTTGCTGTCTGATGAGGCTACACTCGTAGTTCCGTCTAGCTGTTCCATCACATTGCTCAACACTTGTCCTGAAGTTTGTGCTTGAGCTGTAGTGCTTGTATTTTCATTATTTAACGGCAACACATTGTCCGCTAACATATTGTCCGCTGGTGGTGTTAGCACTACATTATTCTCTGTGGCTGAAGTAGCTGCCTTATTACTGGCAGTGTTTGATAAATCAAGATTGTTCGCCGTTTCTGTGGGAGAATTGCCCGCTGTCATCGTCGGATTATCGAGCTGAACGCTATTGCTGCCGCTCGGTGTAGTCGCTGTTCCATCCTGGGAGTTACTCAAAAAACTTTCGACGAGTGAGGTTCTTTCGTTTTGTGACTGTTGATAGTTCTGCCACCACCAATAAGCAGTCATGCCGATCATCGCAACGGCAATTAACCAAGTTAAACGCCCGATCCAGTTAGAATAAGAAGCGTAGTGGTTAACTTGGTGCTTGTTGCGCATATTTTTTTGCAAATCATTTTGGATTGGTTCGCCAAAGGAAATTGATGGATTATTCCAAACTGACTCCGGTACCTTAAGAAATTTGGCATAATTACGCACATAGCCTTTCATAAACGCTGGTGGGCAAGAAGGGACAATAAGCTCATTATTTTCAATGTGCTTGATAACGGCGGTTTTAAGCAGCGTTTTTTCTGCGGCTTCTTCAACGCTAAAGCCCAGTTTTTCGCGCGCTTGGCGCAGTGTGTCGCCAAGATTAAAGGTAGTTTGCTGTTGCTGATTTTCCATGACAATTAGGGTCTGTTGATGTTTGTTTATAATTTGAGCTATGGACGCTTTTTTCGCCACTCTTTTCGCCGCTCTTTTCGCCAATATAAAGAAAGTCGTGAAGTTTAGTCATTCTAAACCAACGGCTTTTAACGCCATAGTGGCAAAAAAATAGTGGCAAAAAATAGTTGTGAAAAGCCGTGGCGAAAAAACGTCATAGTCCTGCGGATTGTGTTTAAAATTAGCACACTCGTCGTTGTAA
>NZ_VDHB01000249.1:0-3917 GCF_006227735.1 Testudinibacter sp. 'clade 2' | reverse complement strand
TGACAAAGGTTAAAATACACAATTAATATTATAAAAGTAGCAACTGTGTTTCCAAAAAACAGAAAACTATTTTCTAACTCACAGAAGCGGGTATAGTAGACAAAATGGTTGCTAATTTTAAGATCTACCATGCCTAGTAGACAAAAATCCCTCTGGTTTATGCTGATACCAAAGGGATTCCAGATTCGCAAAGTACAGTCAGCGCAAGTGCGGTCAGCTTAGCTGGCTACAGCGATTTTTTTCATATCTTTCATATAGTCACGCAGCACTTTACCGACTTTTTCGATTGGGTGGTTGCGGATGGCTTCGTTGACATCACGCAGGCGGATATTGTCGATTTCATCGGAAACCACTTTTTCACCCAAGTCACCGCGCACCAAGGTCGGTACCAGTTTTTCACGCAGAATCGGGTCGGCAGCGAAAGAGAACAGGTAGTTGCCGTATTCGGCGGTGTCGGAAATCACCACATTCATTTCATACAGGCGTTTACGCGCGATGGTATTGGCGATTAACGGCAACTCATGCAGTGATTCATAATAGGCGGATTCTTGCAAAATTCCGCTCGCAACCATGGTATCAAACGCCAATTCCACACCGGCTTTAACCATTGCAACCATCACCACGCCATTGTCGTAGTACTCTTGTTCGCTGATTTTGCCCTCATATTTCGGTGCTTTTTCAAAGGCAGTTTGCCCGGTTTGCTCACGCCATGTCAGCAAATTCACGTCGTTATTCGCCCAGTCTTCCATCATCACGCGCGAGAATGTGCCGCTGATAATATCATCCATGTGTTTTTCAAACAGAGTTTGCAACAAGCCTTTGATCTGCTCGGACAGTTCGTAAGCACGGATTTTGGCGCTGTTGGACAGGCGATCCATCATTAACGTGATCCCGCCTTGTTTTAACGATTCCGTGATGGTTTCCCAACCGAATTGAATCAATTTGGCAGCATAGGCCGGATCTTTGCCTTCAGCCACCAATTTGTCATAACAAATCAGAGAGCCGGCTTGCAGCATACCGCACAGAATAGTTTGTTCGCCCATTAAGTCAGATTTCACTTCTGCCACGAAAGAGGAGGCCAAACAGCCGGCACGGTGGCCGCCGGTCGCCGCTGCCCAGGCTTTGGCAATCGCCCAGCCTTCGTTTTGCGGATCGTTTTCCGGGTGAACGGCGATCAGCGTCGGCACGCCGAAACCGCGCTTATACTCTTCACGCACTTCCGTGCCCGGGCATTTCGGCGCCACCATCACGACTGTGATGTCTTTGCGGATTTGTTCGCCCACTTCGACGATATTCAAGCCGTGTGAGTAGCCCAATGCCGCACCTTGTTTCATCAACGGCATCACCGCTTGCACCACCGCAGAGTGTTGTTTGTCCGGCGTCAGGTTGATCACTAAATCCGCAGTTGGGATCAGATCTTCATAAGTGCCGACTTTAAAACCGTTTTCGCTGGCGCGGGTGAACGAAGCGCGTTTTTCATCAATCGCCTGCTGACGCAAGGCATAGCTGACATCCAAGCCGGAATCACGCATATTCAAACCTTGGTTCAAGCCTTGTGCACCACAGCCGATAATCACAATTTTTTTGCCTTTCAAATAGTTGGCTTCATCAGCAAACTCTTCGCGCGCCATAAAACGGCAGCGCCCCAATTGATCCAGCTGTTGACGCAGATTCAGGGTATTAAAATAGTTAGACATGGTTTTTCCTCAGTTTAAGGGTAAATAACAGGTTGTCCCCAATGGACAAGTGCGGTCAGTATAGTCTAAAATCCTGATTGCGAAAATTGATATTATTACAATCTATAGTTGCATTTTTTGCAAATATTTTTAGCAGCGATAGGGAGAGATGATGAACGAAATCCAATTTTTAATTTACGACAACAGCGAACATACAGAAGTCTTGGTGCAAGATGAAACCCTGTGGGTAACACAAAAAAATATTGCTCAGCTGTTTGGAGTAGCAAAATCAACGGTGAGCGAACACCTAAAAAATATCTTTGATAGCGGTGAGCTTGAGCAAAGTTCAGTTGTTCGGAAAATCCGAACAACTGCTGTAGATGGAAAAAACTACCTGACGACATTTTATAATCTCGATGCCGTCATCTCTGTCGGCTACCGAGTCAATTCTAGCAAAGCCACCAAATTCCGTATTTGGGCGAGCGAGATTTTAAAGGCCTATATCCAAAAAGGCTTTATCGTTGATGTCGATCGCATGAAGCACGGTGAAAATGCCTTCGGTAAAGATTATTTCCGTGAATTGCTGGAAACCGTTCGCTCAATCCGCGCTAGCGAGCAACGGATTTGGAAGCAACTGACCGATATTTTTGCTGAAATTTCCTATGATTATGATAAAAATTCGGAAATTACCCGTCAATTCTACGCCAATGTGCAAAACAAATTTCACTACGCCATTACAGGACAAACCGCAGCAGAAATTGTTTATCACCACGCAGATCAACACAAAACTCACATGGGGCTAACTACATGGAAAAATGCTCCAGCTGGGCGGATTTTGCAATCTGATGTGGTGGTGGCAAAAAATTATCTATCGGAGCAGGAAATCAAAAAACTGGAACGCAATGTTTCTGCTTATTTTGATTATGTCGAACGCCTACTAGAAGACGAGGATTTATTAAGCATGCAGGATTTTGCCAAAAGTATTGATGATTTTTTGAGTTTTAACCGTTATGAGATTTTACAAAATAGCGGCAAAATCAGCCACAAACAAGCCACGCAAAAAGCCGTTGAAGAATACCGAGCATTTAATCGACAGCAAAAAATTACGTCGGATTTTGAGCGATTTATTAAACAATTGGATAAATAATAAGCCTGTTAAAACCCTAGGGCTTCCTGACAATTCGTTTATGAGGGGATTGCTAGGAAGCCCTAGCTGAATAATTGAAAACAAAGTGCGGTCACGATGAACTTTCAAGAGATAAAACTGTTTCTGGATTTGGTGGAAAAACGAAATTTCAACCAAACGGCACTACAAAATCATATGAGCCCGTCCACGCTGTCGCGCCAGATTCAAAAAATGGAAGCAGAGCTGAAACAACCGCTGTTTTTACGCGATAACCGCCAGGTCAGCCTGACTGAAGCCGGTGAGCAGTTTTTACAGTTCGCGCTACCGGCATGGCAGCGTTGGCAGCAAATCAAAATTCAGTTGCAGCCGGTTCAGCAAGAGTTGAGCGGTGAGTTGAAACTGTTTTGTTCGGTCACCGCGGCTTACAGCCACCTGCCGCCGATTCTGGAAGCCTTTCGCCGCCAATACCCGAAAGTGGAAATCAAACTAACCACCGGTGACCCCGCCAATGCGCTGGAGCAAGTGCGGTCACAACAGGCGGATTTGGCATTGGTCGGCAAGCCGCTGAAATTACCTGACAATATCGACTTTCATTTTATCGATTATATCCAACTGTCATTGATTGCACCGCGGGTCGCCTGCCCTTCAACCCGCTTATTGCAGCGGCAACCGATTGATTGGGAGCAGATCCCGTTTATTTTACCGGTCGCCGGACCCGTACGTGAGCGCATCGATCTGTGGTTCAAGCAGATGAAATTCAAACAGCCGAAAATTTATGCCTCGGTCAGCGGGCATGAGGGCATTGTGCCGATGGTAGCACTGGGTTGCGGCGTGGCGCTGCTGCCGGACATCGTAATCAAAAACAGTCCGATGAACGGACAGGTTTCCTATCTGGATCTACCTCTGTCCGCCAGTGCCTTTGAACTGGGGGTTTGCGTACAGAAAAAACGCTTGCAGCAGCCGTTGATTGCCGCATTTTGGTCGGTTTTGACCGATGCCAACCCATCACTAAAATAAACTGTGTTGAAGCAGTATTAAAGTGTGGTTTAAACTTCCGTCAATTGTATAAATCCGTTATCATCTCTAGGGTCTGTTAATCTTTGTTTATAATTTGA
>NZ_VDHB01000248.1:0-1713 GCF_006227735.1 Testudinibacter sp. 'clade 2' | reverse complement strand
CTTAAAAAGAAATTCCATCCGAAGTAGATCCAAATTAATATTGTCACTAATGCAAAAATATGTATCAACATCATTAAAACATGAAAAAATCTATTTCCTTGTGCTTTTTCCAGCAGAAATGTCATCGCAATATTTTTATCCTTTAGATAAATAAAAGGCATACATAAGTACGTCATGTATATCATCAAATAACATGATAATTCATCACTCCAGCTAATAGGATCGTTGAAGATATATCTAGAAACCACTTGAATAAGTACGATTATTGTCATAATTATTAGCAATAATCCACCTAACTGCTTGCCAATTTTTCCTATTGGCTCATTAATTTTTGATAGAAAAAATTCGATATTTTTTAAAATCATTATGAATCCCTCTACATTTGAATGATAAAATTAAACGAATATATTATTTTATATAACAATCAAGTAATCCCTGCTCCAAAGCTGGTGCTAAGCCTGGAGTCAATGGTAATCTTGGAATAATTAAACAATGCATTAAATGATAAATATCCTGTTTACCATCCCATACTTTGCTGGATACTTTATTATTTGCATCTAACTCTTGCCACCAAGAACATCCTTCATAATCCATCAAATATGTCCGGCAATAATCCCAAAAGCGTTGGTAGTATTCTTCATATTGGCTATCATTAGTGACCGTATATAGTGCATAGGCAGTACCTAGTGCTTCAACAATAACCCAACGAATTCTCTCTCTGACAACCGGTTTGCCATCCCAATCAACCGAATAAACAAAGCCAGGCTCACCATCTACAAACCAAGCATCTCTAATCCCCGCTGCAAATAAATTTTTTGCATCTTCAAGCAACCATTCTGGTGTTTCTGCTCCAATAGAAATTAATGTAGCACGGAGGTGTAGCATTAAACGCCCCCACTCAATCCAATGTCCAGGTGTACCACCATAAGCTCGGAAATGACTTGCCGGTTGTTCTTTGTTGTAATCAACTATCGGTTGCCAACTTGGATCAAAATGTTCATTGACGCGATAGTTATTATTTTTGGCAAAATGATGAATAATCACTGATGTAATACGGAGAGCTCTATCTAACCATTTCTTATCTTTAGTTACATCATATACAATCAGAAATGCTTCCACGGCATGCATATTTGCATTACCACCTCGATATTCTTCTGTCTTGGTAAATTGCTCATCCCATGATTCAAGACACATTTGCTCTTCTTCATTCCAAAAATATTTCTCTATAATTCCGATCGCATCATTTAACAAATCTTTTGCTCTAGGATGCCCTGTCATTACCGCACTTGCTGCTCCCAATAATACAAAACAGTGTTGATATCCCTGTTTAGAGGAATCTATTACTCCTGAATCATTAACTATCGCATACCATCCTCCATGGGCTTTATCCTTCAAAGGCCCCTCTAAAGCACTGATCCCGTGCTCAACAAGATCATAAGCTCCAGGTCGACCCATTAATGCGGCTAAAGAATAAACATGCAACATTCTCGCAGTAATCCACAACTGTGTTCCCATTTCTTCTCGAATGTTTCCACTATTTCCTAGCCAACCGAATCCTGTCGGCACAACCGCTCTTCTTCCAAATTCAAAAATTCGATCTACTTCTGTTTCTAACCAAGAATTATGCGTTTTGGTGTTGATCCATTTCATACAATATTTTCCTTTGTTAAGATAAAATCTATGATTAGCGACTATATACGAATAAATAATGAC
>NZ_VDHB01000247.1:0-1413 GCF_006227735.1 Testudinibacter sp. 'clade 2' | reverse complement strand
TATTTGAGTTGTTAAGTACATATGATAGTTTGACGGTAGAAGATTATGTAGGTTTCGGTTCTAAAAAACTAGGGATTGATGTTTATAGCCCCAACTTCACCGATGACAATAATGCTTCAATTGAAGGTATTAGCTTCGCTATAAAAGGTTACTTTGATTCTATATATGATGATATTCCTCTCAATATAGATCAGTTGCAAGCTAAAGTGTAAACGATTTTACAGAAGGGGTACGCCAATCTGCCCAGGGCGACGTAGCCGCTGTAAAAAGTATATTGACTACTGGCGGTACAGCGCAGGATTGGGTAGCTGCCGTAATGCTATTGACACCGGGCGGTAAAAAAAGTAAAGGCAACCACGGCAACCACAACCATATTGTAGAACCGCACGGCAAAGCCAAAGGCGATGCAGATGGAGGTAGCAAACCAAAGACAGTGATGATGGTGGTACATCACCAGAAAACGGTTGGAAAAAATGATGGAAGATTAGATAATGATCATGGAAGGCATTTAATTGGAGACCAATTTGGAGGCACTGTAGGTCGAGACAAAGATAATTTAATCCCAATGGATAAAGATGTTAATAATTGTTATAAAGAAGAATATCGATAAATGGAAAGAACAAATAAATTAATCAATTCAATTCTTAAAATTGCAGTAAAAAATATTGGTTCTAATGTTGAATGGGATTCAATGACACTGAATGCGTTTGTTATAAACAAAATGGTTGAAATTACTGCGTTTTACACCACAGAAGAACAGCATAATTATTTTAATCCTAAAAATCAAGGGCAGGTTACTCGTGATGAGGATTTAACATTTTTATTTAAAGATTTAAGGGAAGAAATGTATTCTATGTCTTCTGACAAAGGTGCATGGTTTACTGCATATTTTACCGTTCAAAATAATGGACAATTTCAAACTCATTTTGAATATGAGGAAAAGCCAGAATTTACTTATGAGCCAAGTAAAGAAAAATATATCGACGATTTAAATAAATTTCCACGAGAAAAATCATTAATTCCGCAATGGCTAAAAAATATTGTAAATTCTTAAAACTATAACCGCTCCCGGGCAGTTTTTATTTTAGCGAAGCAGAATTTGGTTATAAAAAATAATGACAAAAGATAAAGCAATAGATATTGTTGTATATACATTGGAAAAATCGTTCGAAATTTTACAAAATAATTCAACCTGGCAGCCGATAGTTTCAGTAAGAAATCAGTTGAAATATATTCTTGAGGCACTCAGAAATGAGAATGACAGATTTAAGTTAAATGAAATAAATATTGGTCTATATGCAGTCAGAGAATTTGAAAATGATTATAATGATTTTGCAGATAGGCTACACGAAGTGTCAGGAATCTGTAGACTAATGATAAAAGGCAAACTGTAATGAAATAATTGGGGTAAGA
>NZ_VDHB01000246.1:0-1078 GCF_006227735.1 Testudinibacter sp. 'clade 2' | reverse complement strand
TAATTACAGTATATGACGCAATTAAAAATCAATTGTCTGAAAACGTATATCCTTTTGCCTCTGACCCTGCTGGTAATTTTATATGTTTTTTATTGATAGAAAATGAGATTAAAGGAATTTATTATTGGAAACACGAGGAAGAATTTGATATAGAAAACAGAAAAATAAGAAATATTAATAATGGAATTTTTAGTAATATGGAATTTCTTTCACCATCGTTAAAAATATTTTTAGAGAATTTATACTCCCCTGAATAATTACTCCAATCGTCAATAGGCGGTTTTATTTTAAGGTAACACCATATTGTAGAACCGCACGACAAAGGCAATACTGATGGGGATAGCAAACCAAAAAATGGTGATGATGGCGGTGCAACACCAAGAAGCCATGCGCCTGATGCGCCCAATGCTAAAAAAGGAGACGGTAAAGCTTTTGCAGATGGTGGAGATGCATCGATACCACCAAAAGAAGATTCTACTACTCCCAAAAGTGGAAATAGTTCAACAAAGGGCGGTGCGCACAAAGATTTGGATTTGGATTTGGATAATACTATTGCAGAGGGTAAAAAAGTTGAAACAGTAGAATAAAGGCATCATATGCCAAGCCAACATAGTGGTAACAAAGGTGGAAATGGCGGTGCTATAACAATGAAAACTCCAGATCATAAAAAGACTGCTTCTTGGGATAATATTGAAGGTTCAAAAGATTATAGAGATAAACAAAAAGAATTAATAGAACAAGGTAAATTTGAAGAAGCTTTTGATGTGGATGTTAAAAATATAAAGCACAAATTCGATGATAAGTATGATGAAGCAATTGAACAATTAAGAGAATGGTATAAAAAGAATGGTATTAAAACATGAAATACATAATTAAACCTTTGGTTTCGGTTGGAAATTTTATTTTTAATGAACAACGCAGTAATATTATTCAACTGGTTAATCTTCGTTTAAAAGGAACAGAACAAAAACAGCACGCTATAAACAATTATATTATTGATGATTATGAAGGATTACTTGCATATTATAACGAACATAACAACCGATTGTTTTATGTCCTTTTTGTACCAAACCTCGAG
>NZ_VDHB01000245.1:0-1399 GCF_006227735.1 Testudinibacter sp. 'clade 2' | reverse complement strand
TCTGTAGGAAATATGAAATTCGGAACAAACAGAAATTCAATTAATAACATGATGAATTCTGAATTTAAGGCTGTGTTTGAAAAAACATTAAGTGGTGTCGAGTTTGTTACTGACCATTATAATGATGATGGTCTAATGTTGGGATATTTCACTAAAGATTTTAAATTATCTTATGTAATACTGAATGACCCTTCTGAAGCTATATTTGAGGGAGAAGATTTGTTGATAAAGACTTATTCAGAATGTTGGGATTTTATGAAACAATTTGATTCAAATATTGAGGAAGAATATGTAGGTTTCAAAAGTTACAAATTCGGTATTGCAATTTATGCACCCAACGGAACAGATGACCCCGATTGTGATATTGAGGCAGTAACAGTTGGAGAAGTCGGGTATTTTAATAAGGCGTAAAAAATTCTACTTTTGGCGACGCAGCCGCTGTAAAAAGTATATTGACAACTGGCGGTACAGTGCAGGATTGGGTAGCTGCCGTAATGCTATTGACACCGGGTGGCAAAAAAAGTGGTAGTAACAACCATATTGTAGAACCCCACGGCAAAGCCAAAGGCGATGCAGATGGAGGTAGCAAACCAAAAGACAGTGATGATGGCGGTGCAGCACCACGAAGTCATGTGCCAGATGCACCCAATGCTAAAAAAGGAGACGGTGAAGCTTTTGCAGATGGTGGAGATGCACCGATAAAACCGAAGAAAACAAAATTGCAAGCTGGTACACCAGAACATAAAGCTCAAAGATGGAAACAGTATGAAGAGCGAATGAAAGATAATCCTAAAAAATATTCGTATGAGAGATGGAGCAAGCAGTATGATACAAATATGAAAAATGTTTCATATGGACTATCTCGTGAGCAAGCTTATAGAGACCAGCTTGGTGGGAAAAGTGAAACGGTAAAAACCCCTCATACCAATAGACAAATAGATATTTCAAAACCTGATGAAATGTATGCAGGTCAAGCAAAAACTGGTAAAGTTAGTTTAACAGAGCAAGCAAAAATTGATATTCAAAAAGACGCATCAATGGTAAAAGATGGTTATAAAGTTGAGTATATATTAGAAAAAGGAGCTTCTAAAAACTTTATTGAAGCTTTAGAGAAAGCTGGGATCGATTATCATATGGGAAGTAAAATACCTTAATTTACAATTTAAAAAAAACAAAAATTATGAATCTAAAAGAGCATTCAAATAAAGAGTTAGAAGAAAAATTTGAAAATTTTATTATTAATATTGATGATTATTTAGAGAATTTTATCGAAAAAGTTCATCAAAAAGGGTATGATTTGGATTTTTCTATTGATAGTTTGCAAACTCTTGAAAAATATTTAATCGGTGAAAAAATAGATAAAAATAGTGATGATGTAAATGATGCAGCTGCATATTTC
>NZ_VDHB01000244.1:0-562 GCF_006227735.1 Testudinibacter sp. 'clade 2' | reverse complement strand
CAACAAAATCTTCGGTTGTCTTAACACCATTTTCTTTTAGTAATTGAACTAATGCTTTTTCTTTTTCAGCTCTTAAATAGGATTCACCTTTTAGATTTAAAAGCGCATTATTCTCAACCGCACTTTTCGCTACTTCCGCACCACGGTAACCGTCACCGCTGTTATTCGCCACCGCAACACTGCTCAATGCGCCGACAATTTGGCTTAAACCCGAAATCGTTTCTTTCTCACTCGCCGTCAAGTCTTGCGGCGCTTTGCCATAAAGTTGTTTAGTTAAAAACGCGGCTGCCACTTCGCCACTCGCAGCCGCAGTTGCCCCGGCTAAAGCGCTGTTGCCGCTTGCTTGTGCCTCAATCGCACCCCATAACGCATGGGCAACGATGTTGGCTTCGGTGTTATCTCCGGTCAGTGCTTTGATTTGGCTGTTCACATACGGTGATAATCCACCGGCAATCGCCTGTCCTGCATTGCCACCCGCCAAGCCTTGTAGCACCGCCGTCACCGCAGCGATTGCTTGCCCATTGGTTGAACCGATACCAAACTGGGCATCGATTTTTTTATC
>NZ_VDHB01000243.1:0-2490 GCF_006227735.1 Testudinibacter sp. 'clade 2' | reverse complement strand
TTTCAACTCACGCTCCTGCGAAGGAGCGAGATATTCGCGCTTATGTTGGGGCAATATTACAAATTGTTTCAACTCACGCTCCTGCGAAGGAGCGAGGGTAATGAATTAGGGGAGTTTGATTTAACCAACGGTTTCAACTCACGCTCCTGCGAAGGAGCGAGAAAAACGGCTTTCATTACGATCAAGTTTCACGAGTTTCAACTCACGCTCCTGCGAAGGAGCGAGCTGAGCCGCAGTTAACCCCGTAGCCCCGTCTACCGGTTTCAACTCACGCTCCTGCGAAGGAGCGAGCGCAGTTTTTCTTCTTCCCAATGTTTTTCTGCCAGTTTCAACTCACGCTCCTGCGAAGGAGCGAGTGACAAAGAGAGTCGTTATTGGTGCGCAGGTGGAGTTTCAACTCACGCTCCTGCGAAGGAGCGAGATAAACTTCGGTCATTGGTCGGTCTCCTTCATCGTTTCAACTCACGCTCCTGCGAAGGAGCGAGTGCCTACCTGTAATTTGTTGTTCTATAAGGCTAATAAAACCTTATTTCGCCAATTACTTTGGTGATGGCACTTTGAATTATTTTAGCATAGCAAAATAACTATTTTCTATCCAAATTGTTAAAGAAATCAACCATCGCCAACCTTCCCGCAATTTTATGAGAACAACAGGTTAGCGCGCTACACAATCAGTGTATCTTTGAATATATCTACCGTAGCTTTAGCTCCGTGGTGCTCCACTTTGCGCCGCCATTTGCTGCCCAGATGGTAAAAGCGCAGACTGTCGGTTTCAGGTTGGTAGGTGGCGAGCAGCTTGGCTTTCAGGCGCACCCATTGATCGGGGGCGATGTCGCATTCGAATACCGAATATTGTACTCGCACACCGTAATCCAGGCACAGTTTGGCAATCCGCCTCAAACGTGCTTGGCCTTCGGGGTCTTCCAGCGAAATATCATAGGTAATCAACATCAGCATGGGCTATCTCATCAAAAACGGCGGGTATTCGGCCAAATCGCCGCGCAGATGCCGTGCCAGCAGCATGGCTTGAATATAAGGCAGCAAACCGATTTCCACTTCTTCCTGCAAATACGGATGAATGATTTTTTCCTGCTTTTTCGCTTGCAGGCTTTGAAACAACAGCTTGCGCGCATCCGCCTTGATATTCACCGCGCCGCTGGCTTCGGTCTCAAAATCCTGTAGGCGGATTTGGCCGCGGTTAATCAGGCTAAGCACCATTCTGTCCACCCACCAAGCGCGGAATTCTTCCAAAATATCTTGTGCCAAACTGTCGCGCCCCGGCCGGTCGGCGTGCAGAAAGCCCACTTGCGGATCCAGCCCCACGCTTTGCAGCGCGCCGTTGATGTCCTTGCCCAACACGCTATACAGAAACGACAACAAGGCATTGACCGGATCACGTGGCGGGCGGCGGTTGCGGCCGTTAAACACAAAACCGCACTTTTCCGTCAACAAATGCTGAAACACGCCGAAATAGCGCGAAGCCGCATCGCCCTCAATGCCGCGAATCAGCGCCAGATTATCCGCCCGCTGCAATTGGCTCAAACTGAAATTCAAGGCACGAATGGCCGTCTGAACCTCGTCATGCTCGCCATGATTACGCTGCCTGCGCTGCAACACCCGCTTCGACGACTGGATTTTCGCCGCAATGATATTGCGCGCAATCGCCACCGGATGGTGTTCCGATACCTTATACTGCGCCCGCCGCAACAACACATTACCGCTCTGCCGCCCCTGCAACCGCCCGAGATAACGCCCGTTTTCGGTAAAAAACGCCAGATTGATATTATTTTCCCCGCAAAACCCCATTAAAAACGGCGACACCAACACATTACCGAAACAGAAAATATGCGCAATCGAATGCACCGGCAACTGCAACAGCTTCTGCCGCTCGCCTTCAACGGTTTTTTCAATCAGCAAGGTTTCCCGTTCTTTATGCAAATAAGTGCCTTGGGTGGTGATGTAGAGCGTGTTTTGTAATTTACGCATCACTCTCCTCCGGATATAAAGCGGCGATATAAGCTGCCGACCTATCCCTTTTCAACAGCTGCGGCTGGCACAGCTCCAGCAACGAACACGCCTTGCAATGTTTGCCATACACAGGCGGCGGGGTTGCGCCGCTTTCCAACAATGACCGCACTTTGGCAATCACCGCCAGCGTTTCTTGTCTGAGGCCGTCTGAAAACAATACCGGCTCGCGGTGGCGGGTTTGCTGATACCACAACGCGCCCTCGCCCACCGTTTTGCCGGTCATTTCTTCCAAACACAAAGCCTGCGCACAAAGCTGGATTTTATCCCAATGCTCGGACTTAGGTTTGCCGCGTTTGTATTCCACCGGTTTCAGGCAGCCTGTTTTTAAATCATGTTCGACCATATCCAGAATGCCACTGATGCCCAACTGCTCGGCACACACATGCACGCTGCGCTCAAAGCGAATGCCTTTACGGGTTTCCGGCTCGCCCGAATCCACCCGCTCATGCAACGCCCTGCCCT
>NZ_VDHB01000242.1:0-1230 GCF_006227735.1 Testudinibacter sp. 'clade 2' | reverse complement strand
TATGATTCGATTGATGTTCAGTCATTAGTCAAAAATCAATTGTTTACCTATGATCCGGGTTTTATGTCAACGGCCTCTTGCAAATCGGCGATTACCTATATTGATGGTGACGAAGGCGTGTTGTTGCATCGCGGCTATCCAATTGAGCAACTGGCTGAAAATGCTGATTATTTAGAAGTTTCATATCTGCTGTTATTTGGTGAGCGCCCAAACAAAGAGCAGTACCGTGAATTTGAAAGCCGAGTGAAGAAACACACCTTAGTGCATGAGCAGATTTCCCGCTTCTTCCACGGATTCCGTCGTGACTCGCATCCAATGGCGATTATGTGCGGCGTCAGTGGTGCGTTGGCGGCGTTCTACCATGACTCCACCGATGTTAACAATATCTACCACCGTGAACTGACCGCCTACCGTTTATTAGCAAAAATGCCGACCTTGGCAGCCATGTGTTATAAATATTCGATTGGCCAGCCGTTTATGTATCCGCAGCGCCATCTGTCTTTTTCCGGTAACTTCCTGTATATGATGTTTGCCACGCCGTGTGAGCCTTATGTGGTTAATCCGGTGCTGGAAAAAGCCATGGACAAAATTTTTATTCTGCATGCCGATCATGAACAGAATGCGTCAACCTCAACCGTGCGAACCGCAGCTTCTTCCGGTGCTAATCCATTCGCTTGTATTGCTGCTGGCATTGCCTCCCTTTGGGGACCGGCGCATGGTGGCGCCAACGAAGCCTGTATCAATATGCTGGAAGAAATTGGCAGTGTTGATCGGATTCCGGAATACATCGAGAAGGCCAAAGATAAAAATGATCCGTTCCGTCTGATGGGCTTTGGGCATCGGGTATATAAAAACTACGATCCGCGCGCTAAAGTAATGCGCCAAACTTGCCATGAAGTGCTGAAAGAGCTGGATGTACAAAATCCATTATTAGATGTGGCGATGGAGTTGGAACGTATCGCCTTGAGCGATCCGTATTTTGTTGAACACAAACTGTACCCAAATGTTGATTTCTATTCTGGTATCATCCTGAAAGCGATCGGCATTCCGGTATCGATGTTTACGGTGATGTTTGCGTTGGCAAGAACCGTCGGATGGATTGCGCATTGGAAAGAGATGTATAACCAAGGCGCAATCAAGATTGTTCGTCCGCGGCAGATTTATATTGGCCATCCACAGCGTGATTTCGACAAAATGGAGAAGTAAGGGATGTGCAAACCGCACTTTACC
>NZ_VDHB01000241.1:0-2720 GCF_006227735.1 Testudinibacter sp. 'clade 2' | reverse complement strand
AATAAGCAAAGTGCGGTTTATGAGGATTAAGCCTAAAGCGGTTTTAAATCCTTATCCAACAAACGTGATAACAACGCTATGCCGTTTAGCACCCGAAATTCGCCATATTTGGCTTGTTCAAAGCGGGCGGCGTGTCCTTCGGCAAAGAAGAATTGTTGTCCGGGCATTTTTAGACCCCATAGCATATTGTAGTCATCAATACGTAGCTTGATGGCAACATCTGGAAGGCAATCATGATAATTTTCTGGCAAGGCTTCTTCCAAGCGGCAAAGTGCAGCACTGCCGTCAGCGTTTTGTTTTAACAGTGCGTATAGCTGTGCCGGGCGTTGATCCTGCCATTGTACGAATCGGGCGTAAGCTGCTTGCTTATCCTCTTGCTCAGCCTGGTTGATCGCATCACTCTCGCTATTCTCTTGATCATAAATCGGGTAGGGGTTGTCGATATTAAATTCGGCTCTTTTTTCTTGTTGCTGTTTATCAATTTCAGACCGCACTTGCTCTATCAAGTCGTAGTTGAGTTCCATATAATCGCCCTGCATAATTGAGCGCGGATCAACAGGTGCCAAGGTGAGTATCACCGACTTGCCGTGAGTCAGTACATTTTCATATTTTTGAATGCTGTAATTGCCGATAGCCAGTGTCAGCAGCAGGGTGAGCAGCGCAAGTGACGGCGTCAACCAACCGATTTTGCCTGGATAGCTTGGTACAACCGTTGCAACCGCAGTGGCACGACGGTGTTGACGTTGCAAATACAGTGCGGCTAACAGAAACAGAATCGCATTGCCTAGCAATAAGAAAGATTTATACAGCAGCGGCAAATCCAGCCAGTAATAATATTTTGCTAAAAAACCGATCATCGCCAGCAGAACGCAGCCGAACAGCAACCGATTGTGGTTGAGATAAGCCAGCAACATTAAACTGAAGCTGACTAAAATGCTTGGCGAGGCGACAAAAGCCAAACCGAAAATCGCCAACACCAGGGCAACGATGACCGCACTTCGTGTTTTCAATGGTTGTTGACGGCTGATCCAGAGCTGGATAATCGCCGGTGACAGGCAAATCAGCAGCAGGAGCAGGTGAGTCCAATGCCAAGATTGTGCGCTGAATAAACCATTGCTGATGATCTGGAAAAATTCACTAAAACTGTTCGGTGTCGGTAATGGAGCTGCCTCTGTAATCCCTAAGCTGATGTAAATATCCGGTTTGAAGATAAAACCGATATAAACCAGCCAAAATGCCCATGCGGCACTTTGAATATGGGTATGATAACGGGTTGGGCGCAGGCTCAAGCCGAACAAGATTAAGCTGCCGAGCGCCAACCAATAATCGGCATAATAATCAAACACTAAAGTCCAGAAATCGCCTTGCAGTCCTTGCTCCGGTTGGAATTCATACAGGTAACCGTTTTGCGCACTAAAGGTGTACAATAGGGTAAACAGCAGCAGGATAAGACTGCCGGTTTTAATCCAATTGATCGTAATCAACAGGTAGCACAGCAGGCTGATGATGATCATTCCGAGCAAATCGCCATTTAGCAGGGAAGGTTGATCGTCCTGGCGGTAGTCAAAGAAATAATTTATCAAATAGTGAAAAACATACAGCCCCAAGCCGATCATCAGCAGCAGACCGCTAGCATATTCATTGGCTTTGCGTGAGTAGTAAAGGAATGCGCCAAGCGCAACAAACACCAGCGAGGCGATCAGAAATAGCTTATCTGATCCAAAAATGTCCAGTGTAAACAGAAAGGCAATCGTCAACAATGTGATGATGATTGCCAGTGTGGTAAACAGGATTTGTAGCGGCCACGGCATACCTTGCGCTTGTTGCACATATTGCTTTTTCAAATGAATCCCGAGCACGATGGCGGCGCCAAGGGTGACGAGAATCGCAACAAAAATCCCACTAATCTCAAAATTAGTGATCTTTAAAATAAAAACATCAACGCTGAATAACAGGCAAGCCCAGTAGCCGCTCTGGTTAAACAAATCACGGCGCTGTTGCCGGTAATAATGAAGCATTGGGGCAGCGAGAAACCAGAGCAACGGCGCAGTGTTTGGATTGTTGAGGCAAAGCAAAGTCATACACATGATCAGCACGGTGTTACTGACTTTGGAGCTGATATGCCAATCTTGATCATGCAGCGATTTGCTGAAGACTTCGCTTAGCATCACAAAACCCAGATTGAGCAGCAGCATGAAATATAAAAAATATTCATACGACCAGAGCAGGTCGGGATACAGCGCTAAACTCAAATTGCTGGTTGCGAGCAGTAATAATACGGCTGCGGCATTTGGCAGTGCAAGCAGTAACGGGATTTGCAGCAGTGACCATAGTGCAAATAGCTGCCAAGGATCGGCGCCGGTTTGATAAATTTGCCCAATCAGTGCCAACAACGCACCAATCAGCACTGCGGCAATAAAGAAAAAGGTGCTACTGACGAATTTCAACCGCACTTGCCCGAGTTTACGATATTCTCGGTAATAAACCCATATCCCGACGACAATGCTGCTGGCGAATAGGCCTTGAGTGGCGTACAGTTTGGTGAATTTGCTGAAATAATCCCAATTGGCGGCAATCCAAGTGACCACTCCGCTACTGAGAAAACCGGCGGCAGTGAGCGTGGTGAGGATCAATAAATACGTTGGCCAAGAGGCAGTAAAGAGAAGTTTATTCTGCATAGTTTTACCTGTTTATTATTGATGAGCCTAGGGTCTGTTGAT
>NZ_VDHB01000240.1:0-643 GCF_006227735.1 Testudinibacter sp. 'clade 2' | reverse complement strand
CGTACTAATTTTTTGACGTGATCATACAGGCGCGGCGGATCGAAATGACCATAGGCTTTTTTACGCAAATGAAATACCGCCAGACGTGCCGCCAGATATTGGTAATCCGGTGCATCTTTGGTGATTAAATCGGCAGCCGCTTTGATAATGGTTTCATGAATATCCGAAGTGCGGATACCTTCGTAAAATTGGATGTGTGAACGCAATTCTACTTGTGAGACTGATACATTATCCAGCCCTTCGGCTGCCCATGTGATCACGCGGTGGATTTTATCTAAATCAATCGGCTCCAAACGTCCGTCACGTTTGGTCACCATCAATGCTTTATTCATTTGATTACCTGTATTCCATCAATTGCTAACGAATTGAGAGTTTTTGAAGATGATTATTTGAACACTATATGTGGTGTTCAGTTAAAAACGAAATACAAGATAATGTGTTCAATAGGAAATATCAAGTATAAAATTTGCAGCAGAAAAGGATAAAAAAGATTGACATTGAGCGAGTGACTGAAAACTCAAGGGTCGCGCGATCCTAGCTTTTTAGATAAGCAAAATTTATTTAAAAAATTGTGAGCGACAGCACAAAATAACAGCGAAGATAATCTACACAGCACTTAAAAAATAAAGTGCGGTTGTGCAAC
>NZ_VDHB01000024.1:0-25061 GCF_006227735.1 Testudinibacter sp. 'clade 2' | reverse complement strand
AAATTAAAAAAAATAACAAATTTCTTGTATTTATATTTTCATACCAAATGATTGTTATTCTTGTTTAAAATAAAAAGGAAAACCATCCATATTTAAAAAAACTTTCCGAATCCGTCTGATGCGGGTATAATCTGCGCTTTGTTACGGTAACAAAGCCCCCCAAGACATTATGTGTGGTGTTAACCGTCGCATACCGATAAAATTCAGTAAAATTTCAGAGGAAGGAATGGCTAAAGAAGATAGCATTGAAATGCAGGGAACGATTTTAGATACTCTGCCAAACACGATGTTTCGTGTTGAATTGGAAAATGGTCACGTGGTCACGGCACATATTTCCGGCAAAATGCGCAAAAACTATATTCGTATTTTAACCGGTGATAAAGTCACGGTTGAATTGACACCTTACGATTTAACTAAAGGGCGTATTATTTTCCGCAGTCGTTAAGCCTCTCCCGCGAATAGCGCTGCCCGCGTTTAGTGACAGCGCCTATCATTTCCCTATTCAGCCTTCAGCGTAGCTACTTGCTGTAGTTTGCGGCGTAAAAGTGCGGTCAAGATATTCAATACTAACAATACCAGCGACAGCAAGTACAGCGGTTTATCACCAAACACGCTATACGGTGTGGCAATGGTTTCTAATTTTAATTCAGCCGTTAGCGTTGTCGCTTCAAATTGTGGCGCTTGCTGCAACACTTGTCCTTGATTACCAATAAATGCGGTAATGCCGGTATTAGTGGCACGAATCACCGCTTTACCGTTTTCCAACGCGCGCATTCTTGCCATTTGAAAATGCTGCCACGGCCCGATCGAGTCGCCAAACCAAGCGTCATTAGAGATCGTCAAAATAACATCACTGTTAGCATTAGCCAAATTTTGTTGTAGTTGGTTACCTAACACAATTTCGTAGCAGATCGCAGTTGCCAGCTTAACCCCCTTAGCAGTAAGCGGAGCTTGCAGGTACTCCCCTTGTTTAAAATTTGACATCGGTAAATTAAACATACTGCCTAACGGTCGCAACAGGCTTTCTAGTGGCACATATTCGCCAAACGGCACCAGATGGTGTTTGTTATAACGGTTAGTACTTGTTAACTGATAAGGGTTATGTGGATCACCCAGCACAACCGCAGAATTATAAAAGCGGTCTTGCGTTTCATCGTGATAGACTGTGCCGACAATCAGTTCGCTGCCGCTGTTGTGTGCTGCCAACTGCCAATTTTGCAACAGTGGCTGTACCTGATTTTCCAGCGTCGGAATCGATGCTTCCGGTAGAATAATCAAGTCACTCTTCCCCAAGTGCGGTGCGATTAACTGTTGGTAAATGTTAATCGTATTGCTGAAATAGTTCGGATCCCATTTTAGATTTTGTTCAATATTGCCTTGCAGCAAGGTGATTGTGAGTGCCTTAGCTGAACTGCCGCTCTGCTTTGCGCTGGAATCCGCACTGATTTTTCCACCTGAATAAAACGCCGCAAACGCCAAACCCAATACCATCAATAACGAGCTGGCAGTCAATGCTAAAGTGCGGTCAGTGCGGTTCAATCCGGCTTTGGCGCTATTCAACAGCAACGCTGCAATCCAGACCACAAAAAAGGTCAGCCCCTGCACCCCAAACAGTGGCGCAATGCCGTAGAACGGGCTGTCGATTTGCGAATAACCAAATTGCAACCAAGGAAATCCGGTCATCACCCAACCACGCAGAAACTCAGTAAAGGTCCACAAAATCGCAAACACGACCGCACTTTTAATCTGAAAACGCTGGATCAAATAGGTAAATAATAGAGGATATAATGATAAGTAGGCCGCCAGCAGCAACACGGCTAAATAGCTGAGGATTAACGGCACACCTCCAAACAGATTAATGCTGACATGGATCCAATTGATGCCGAAAGCGAAAAATCCCAATGCCCAGAAATAGCTGGTATAAAGTGCGGTTTTGCGCGAGCTTTGAGTGGCAAAAAAAAGCAGACCGATGACGCTGACATACGCCATTGGCCAATAATCAAAAGGCGAGAAAGCAAGCACACCGCTTGCTCCCAATATTAATGCGAAAAGTATTTTTATCATGGGGTGAGAATAAAGTATCTGCATGGCAAGTTATACATTTTCAGGAAATGCGGAATCCTCTTCGATCTGATCAGGCACTCTAAGGCGAAGTTGGATAATTTTACGGCTGTCGGCAGAGACCACTTTAAAAAGCAACCCTTCCAGCTCAATTTCCTCATCACGGCTCGGCAGATAACCAAACGCTTGCATAATCACACCGCCGATAGTATCCACTTCTTCCGAATCAAAATGCGTGCCGAATTTCTCATTAAAATCCTCAATATCCGTCAAGGCTGATATTGCATAGGCATGGCGTGACAGCTGACGAATATCCGCCGCTTCTTCTTCGTCAAATTCATCTTCGATATCGCCGACAATCTGCTCCAAAATATCTTCAATCGTCACCAAACCGGAAATCGCCCCAAATTCATCAACCACAATCGCCATATGAAAACGCTCGGAACGAAACTCTTTCAGCATGCGATCAACCCGTTTGCTCTCCGGCACAATCACCGCCGGGCGCAACACGGAAGACATATCAAATTCTGCCGCATTGGTGCGAGAAAACGGCAACAGATCTTTTGCCAGCAGCAAGCCTTCCACATTGTCGCGTTCATCACTCACCACCGGAAAGCGTGAATGCGCCGACTCAATAATCACGTCCAAGCAAGCGTCCAATGACTGCTCTTTATTGATAAACACGATTTGCGCACGCGGGATCATAATATCGCGCACCCGCAGCTCGGAGATCTCCATCACCCCTTCAATCATTTCACGGGTATCTTGGTCAATCAACTCATTTTGTTCTGAGTCGCGAATCACCTCGACCAGTTCTTTCCGGTTTTTCAGTTCCCCTTGAAACAAGCCACTGAATAGTGATTGGAAAAATCCTTTTTTTGAGCCTTGCGCTTGATTATCGTTGCTTATCTGTTCGTCACTCATCATATCTGTTTTTTATTAGGTTGATTTATTAAAATACACTTTGCCAAACTAGCATATTTTGCCCTGCTCCGCCAGCCGTTTGCCACCCAGTAAACAAAAAACCAACCGCACTTTCATTTGGTTGGTTTTTTGTTTCGGGCAAGATTAGCGCAAGTTAATTAGCTTGCTGTTTCTTTTGCGCTCTTTTACCCAAAATCACAGTCACAGAGAATGCAACCACAAAAGAGATTAACATACCGATTACATACATACTGATGTCGTTCGGTTTAATCGAGATAATCCCCGGCAAACCTGCTGCACCCAGCGCTTGCGCTTTAACATTGAACAGCGCGACAAAGGCACTGGCACAGCCGGCGCCAACCATTGCGCCGATGAACGGATAGCGATAACGCAGATTCACCCCAAACATCGCAGGCTCAGTGATACCCAACAAGGCACTAATACCTGACGGCAACGCAATCCCACGGGTTTTAACATCTTTCATAATCACAAACACCGCCAAACAAGCAGCACCCTGTGCGATATTCGACATCGCCGCAATCGGGAAAATAAAGGTTCCGCCAGTGGTGGCAAAATCTGCCAACAATTGGGTTTCAATGGCGATAAAGGTTTGGTGCATCCCGGTAATAACAATCGGAGCATACAAAGCACCGAACAATGCGCCACCGATAAAGCCTGCGGTATCATATAACCAAGTTAAACCCGCACCCAGTAAGAAACCGACTTCACGGGTGATTGGCCCCACAAAGCTAAAGGTTAGCAATCCGGCAATAAACAGCGCCAGTAGTGGCGTTAGCAAGTTGTCCAAAACCGACGGTACGACTTTACGCAACGCTTTTTCTAAGGTCGCCAGAATCCAAGAGGCGACCAATACCGGCAATACCGACCCTTGATAACCAACACGCTCAATGCTGAAACCGAAAATATTCCAGTAAGCCAGTTTGCCTTCTGCCACCACACTGGTGTAATTCCAGCCGTTGACCAAATCCGGGTGCACCAACAACATGCCCAGCGCAGCCCCTAGAAACGGATTACCGCCAAATTTGCGAGTTGCCGAGAATGCAATCAAGATCGGGAGGAAAACAAACGGTGCGTTAGCAAAAGTGTTAATCATTGCCGCCAAATCGCCCAGCTCAGGGTGAGTGTCAACCAATGACATCCCTTCCACAAACAGGTCTTTTGCCATAAACACATTGGCAAGCCCCATCAACAAACCACCGGCGACGATTGCCGGAATAATCGGCACGAAAATATCGGCTAAGCCTTTTACCAAACGTTGCAGCAAGTTTTGGTTTTGTGCACCGGCAGCAGCGACATCGCTCTTCGTCATATCGCCCATGCCTAACATACTGCTCATTTCCGCATGGACTTTATTCACCGTGCCTGAACCAAAAATAATTTGATATTGCCCGGCAACCGAAAACTGACCTTTTACGCCGTCAATATTTTCAATCGCTTCTTTATCGACCGCACTTTCGTCTTTCAAGACGATCCGCAGTCGGGTTGCACAGTGTGCCAAAGCACTGATATTCTCTTTTCCACCCAGTTTTTCAATCACTTGGGTTGCAATTTTTACAAAATCCATCTGCCTCTCCTGTTATTTAACCGATAGTTTATAATCTGAGCAAGATTTTAACTAAAACGTTTTAGTTAGGCTACACATGAACTAAAACGTTTTAGTTAATTTTTTATTTTTGTGATCCAGTTAACAAAAAAAGCCTCGCAAAAATGGCGAGGCAGAGGAGATTTGTCAAATTAAATGTAAATTTGTGGTAAAAGTGCGGTCAGCCGATTAGCCGTTTAGAGTCTGTTGATCTTTGGCTATATTTTGAGCTACAACCCCTAATGCTTACAGAATAATAGGCTGAAATCTTGTAGCTGAGGCCAAACATCCGCATCAAAGTCACGTTTGAGCTGGCGTTCGATCTCCGCCAGTTTCTGCAATAATCGGTATAAATCAGCATAACGCATACGCCGGATTGCTTGGGTGAACAAAATCCTACGATTCTGCCAAACCCGTAAACGGTCAAATTGTTGGCGCAATTGTTGAGTTGGCAAAGGTTGACTGCTATCAACCGCACTTTGGCTAGAACAGAGTTGCAAAATGGTGGTCAGCTCTTTTTGTGCACTCCGCAGCAAAATCAACGGCTGTACCTCTTCATTTTGCAACGAATGTAAAATCCGTACCGCTCTTTTAGTTTTACCTTCCAACAGCGCATCCAGCCACTGATAAGGAGTAAACAGCGAGGATTGTTCCACACAGGCTTTGACTCTGAGGTAGCTCAATTTACCGTCGGGATACAGCAGTTTCAATAAATTCAAAATCTGTTTTAGTGCCAGTAGATTGCTTTCATAACTGTAACACAACAGTTGCAGCGCTTCTTGCTCAATGCTCAGCTCTAAGATTTTTGCTCGTTGTTGCAGCCAAGCGGGAAGCTGTTCAAGGCTCGGCGTTTGACAATTAACCAACACCGCACCTGTTTGCTGTGCAGCATACTCGTTCAGCGCCACAAACCAGGTCTGTTTTTCAATTTGTAAGTTGAAACGAGGAATTTGCAGCAGCAATAAAATATCGGAGTGCAACAGACTGATTAAGTGCAGCAGTTTTTTCTGCAACACTTGACTGAGGTTGTCTGGCAGCAGCAATATAATCAAGAGTTTGTCAGAAAAAAGCCCGCGCGATTGGCAGGCTTGATACAGTGCGTCCCAATCTGTCGCATTATCAATTGAAAGCGGTAAAACCTCATCAAACTGCTGAGTTTTCGCTGCCGCTTTAATTGCTTGGCGCGATTCGTCCAGCAACAACCAATCCTGTCCCTGCAACAGGTAACAGCAAGACAACTGTTGCTGAAGTGCGGTTGCCAGCTGCGCCGCTGTTACTCTTTTCACCGTCTGCCAACCTTCATTATGCTTATTTTACCGCCAGCTGATTTTGCAAGCTGATGATTTTAATCATCAACTGACGGGCAGCTTGCGCACGCATGTCGTTATAAATTGCGTCCTGTTCAGCTGATTTAGCCAAAGCAGCACGGGAATCATCAAAGAAAGTGCGGGTGTTTCTGATATTGATTGGAAATTCACCACGTCCCGGAACGTATAAACTGGCAGACAAATTCAACGTCAGCAGTTTCTCTGCTTCCCGTCCCTGCTTAAATACCGAAACTACAGCGGAACTAATTTGGCTGTTTTTCATTCTCAGTTCCGGCACTTCACCTTGCTCCACCAGTTGCACTTGATGCAGGTGTAGCTGATTGCGCACCTCCCGACTCAAATAGCCGTAAGGATCGCTGCTCTGCAATTTCATGGTTTGAAATGCTGGCTCAATTCCACCTTGATTGGCAAAATGAAAGCCACAGCCACTCAACAGCAGCAACGTGCACAACAAAGCCCAAGCATTTTTTTTCAACATCATTTCAATCCTCATCTGAATGAGAAACCGCACTTTAACTTTGATCTTGGACAGCGTAAAGTGCGGTCAAAGTTACTGATTATTTTGCTACAAAACTCAACAGTTTGCCCGGCACATAAATCACTTTGACAATATTCAAACCGTCTAAATGACGCGCCACATTGTCATCGGCCAGTGCGGTCTGTTTAATCGTGTCTTCCGCTGCATCGGCAGCAACGGTCAATTTACCACGTACTTTGCCGTTCACCTGCACCACGATCAGTTTTTCATCGTCAATCATCGCTTCAGCATCCGCCTGCACCCACGGTGCAAAATCAATCGTATCGCTGTTGCCCAATTCGTGCCACAGGGTGAAACAGATATGTGGTGTGATCGGATACAGCATTCTGACCACCGCACTTAAGGCTTCCGCCATCACCGCACGGTCTTGCTCGCCGTCTAACGGCGCGCGGGTCAATTTGTTCATCAACTCCATAATCGCCGCAATTGCGGTGTTAAAGGTTTGACGGCGACCGACATCATCGCTGACTTTGGCAATGGTTTTATGCAGATCACGGCGCAGCGATTTTTGATCTGCACTTAATGCGGACAGATCCAGTGCCACCGTTGCCGGATTTTTCCGATATTCAAATACCAGATTCCATAAGCGACGCAAGAAACGGTTTGCCCCTTCCACACTGGCCTCTTGCCATTCTAAGGTCATTTCCGCCGGCGAGGCGAACATCATAAACAGCCGCACCGTGTCGGCACCGTATTTCTCCACCATTTCTTGCGGATCGATGCCGTTGTTTTTCGATTTGGACATTTTGGTCATGCCGGTATGCACCAACTCATGCCCGTGTTTATCCACCGCTTTAGTGATCCGCCCTTTTTCATCACGCTCGACACTGACTTCGGTCGGCGATACCCAAATCCGCTCATTGCTGTCGGAAATATAGTAGTAAGCATCCGCCAACACCATGCCTTGGCATAGTAATTTGTTGACCGGCTCATCCGATTGCAACAAGCCCGCATCACGCAACAATTTATGGTAAAAACGGAAGTATAACAAGTGCATGGTGGCGTGCTCGATACCGCCGATATATTGATCGACCGGCAGCCAGTAATTCGCCTCTTCACTGTCCAGCATACCGTTTTGATATTGCGGACAAGTATAACGCGCATAGTACCAAGACGATTCCATAAAGGTGTCGAAAGTGTCGGTTTCACGCAATGCAGGCTGTCCGTTAACAGTCGTTTTCGCCCAGTTCGGATCGGCTTTGATTGGGCTTTGCACCCCGTCCATCACCACATCTTCCGGCAAAATGACAGGCAGATCGTCCAGTGGCACCGGCACCACGTCACCGTTTTCCAGCGTCAACATCGGAATCGGTGCGCCCCAATAGCGCTGACGGGAAACCCCCCAATCACGCAAGCGGTAATTCACTTGGCGTTTGCCCACCTGCAAACTTTCCAATTCATCGGCAATCGCATTAAACGCCTGTTCAAAATCCAAACCGTCAAATTTACCGGAGTTAAACAAAATGCCCGGTTCGACAAAAGCCGCTTGGCTGATATCCGCTTGCTCCGCATCAGTCGGACGAATCACGGCTTTAATCGGCAACTGGTATTTTTGCGCAAATTCATAATCGCGCTGATCGTGCGCCGGCACCGCCATCACTGCCCCGGTGCCATAGTGCATTAACACGAAATTCGCCACCCACACCGGCACTTTTTTACCGGTTAGCGGGTGAATCACCTCCAAGCCGGTCACCATCCCTTTCTTTTCCATCGTGGCAAGATCGGCTTCGGCAACTTTGGCGTTTTTGCTCTCCGTGATAAACTGCGCCAATTCAGGATTATTCAACGCCGCTTTTTCCGCCAACGGGTGCGCAGCTGCCACCGCCAAATAGGACACGCCGAATAAGGTATCCGGGCGGGTGGTATAAACCGCCACGCTGTCATCGCTGTCGGCAACCTTGAAGGTGATTTCCACCCCTTCGGAACGCCCGATCCAGTTGCGTTGCATGCTTTTCACTTGATCCGGCCACTGCGGTAAACCATCTAAGCCTTGCAACAACTGCTCGGCATAGTCGGTGATTTTCACAAACCATTGCGGAATCTCTTTTTGCACCACCGGCGTGTCGCAACGCCAGCAACGCCCTTCATCCACTTGCTCGTTCGCCAACACGGTTTCATCATTCGGGCACCAGTTGACCACCGAGGTTTTCTTATACACCAACCCTTTTTTATATAATTCGGTGAAGAACCACTGTTCCCATTTGTAGTATTCCGGTTTGCAGGTAGTCAATTCGCGATCCCAGTCGTAACCAAAACCCAGCATTTTCAGCTGCTGTTTCATGTAAGCAATATTTTCATAAGTCCACGGCGCAGGGGCGGTTTTATTTTTAATTGCCGCATTTTCCGCCGGCATGCCGAAAGCATCCCAGCCGATCGGTTGTAGCACATTTTTGCCGTTCATCCGCTGATAACGTGCCACCACATCGCCGATGGTATAGTTACGCACATGCCCCATGTGCAGACGACCGGACGGATACGGAAACATCGAGAGGCAGTAGTATTTTTGTTTGCTTAAATCGATTTTGGCGGCGAATACTTTGTTATCCAACCAATAATTCTGCACTTTCGGTTCAATCTGATCCGGACGATATTGCTCTTGCATAGCGAAATTACCTTTTATCAACACAAAAAACCGCACTTTTGCGGTTAAATAGAAAATGGGATATAGCATAGCCTAGAATGGCGCAGAATAACAGAATTTATTGCGGCTAAACGGCGTGAAAAAGCCCATGACAGCGGATAGTTATCACACTGACATGGGCTGAAATTGAAGGGAACAAAATTTACTCGGACACCACCACAGCGGTATAGTGCAAACCATCAATCGCTTGGATTAAACGTTGCTCTTGCACCTCTTTTTTCGCCACGACTTTCACCTGCTGGGTTTTGATATTCGCTTTGGTCGCAACCACGCCGTCCAGATTACGCAACTCTTTGTTGACCAAATAGGCACAAAGTTGGCAATTCATTTCATTGACGTGCAGGGTGAGCTGTTTTTCGTCAGGCGCAAGTTCCGCCGCCAGCGCAACGCTGCCCAATAAACCGGATAACACCAGTAATGCGGCTATTTTGTGTAACATAAAAAATCGCTTAGTCATACGCTATAACTCCAAAAACCACGGTAACAGAATCGGGTATGATAGAAAAAAGAGAATCAGCACTGATACCACGCCATATAATGCAATCAAACTGCGGCGCGATAAATATTGGGTGCAGATTACCTTTTTTGAAAATATCAACAACCAAAACCCGTAGCCGAACAATCCCAATGACACAATCAGCATCGGGATTTGTAAAAACGCCAACTGGTTCAACTCCATTAAAAACGGCGACGCGATGCCAAACAGCAGATAAACCAACGGCGCAATACAACACAACGTTGAAGCGACCGCCGTGGTCAATGCCGCCATCGTAGCAGCAAAAAATCGCTGATTATAATTTTTTGGCGATAAATTCATATTTAAACTCTTTTGGATCAAAGAAGTTTAACGGATCACCGCCGATTTCCGCATACGGATAACCGAAATTATTCAACGGGGTCATCTCCGGCACAGGATATAAATCAAAATCACGCCCGTGGTTATAGCCGACCCAGTTCATCTCCCAATTGCCGAATAAGTAATCCGCCACCGCTTTCACATCAGTATCATCAACCGATTTTTTCTCTGCCAATCGCATTTTTGCCACATCGGCAGAATCGACCGGCACCCAGCCGAAACCGGCTAAATAAAATTCGGCACGACAATGTTGTCCTCCGCTGACATTCGCCACCCCGTGTTCGTCTGCGCTGCCAAACGCCGTTTTGGAATATTTTTCCAATTTCGGTGCAGCGCCTAAACGCACCCCAAACACTTCCCGTGCCGGAATGTCCGCTGCGCGCGCCAATGCCACAAACACCGAATTAATATCGGTACATTTGCCACGCAGCACTCCGGTCGTTAAAATTTTCTCTACATCGCCGTCGCCACAGCCCAACAGCGAATTATCACGCTCCATATTGGCAACAACCCAGTTATGGATTAATTCGGCTTTTTTCAGCGGATTGGTTTCCGAACCAACGATTTTATCGGCATATTCCTTCACGATACCGTCGGTTTTAATATGCTGGGTTGGTTTTAGATATTCCAATACATCCACCGAATAATGGATGTTGTCCGGCGCTTGATAGTCGGCTAACGCTCCACTTTTCTTCTGCTCGCGATCTTTGGTTTCAATCACCATCGTCACTTTCAAATCACGCTTTTCCACCTTGTCTGCCCAAGTGACGTACAAGGTTTTTGCCCCGTACAGATTATTTTCGGTGATATAGGCTTGTTGATAATTACCGTCGTATTGAATCGATTTTACATTTTGATAATCATTGTTGAACGGCAACGGCACCCACAGTTGGGTTTCGCCGCTTGAACCTTTCGGCACATCAATATCAAAGGTTTTGGTGAGTTCAAAAAGATGGGTGTCAGTATTGAAGCTGTTTTGCTGCGCCGCGTTCGCCGTGCCGAAAGCACACGCCAACGCCGTAGCGATCATTAATTTTTTCATGGAGGAAATCCTGTATTGAGATAAACAAAACTTGTTATATAACTCGTGCTTATTGTTATCAATCAATAAGCCTTGCTAAGGATAAGGGAAAATAACAAAAAAGCAACCGGCTTTAATATTGAATCAGCCAATTGTACTAAGAATTTGTGTATTAAGAATTTGGAAACAATCTGGAAGTATGCAGCACACGCAGCACCTTGATTTGCTCGTGTGCCTCTTCAATAACTAGAAATACATTGTAGGGCAAACCCGTAATCTTAAACTCGCGCGTCCCGATCACCTTTTGACTGGCTAAAGTGCGGTACGGAAAATGGCTTAAACTGGCGATACGTTCAGTGATTTGCAATAAGATGCGTTCGGCTAATATTGTACCACTTTCTGCTAAATAATAAGCGGTGATTTCCGCAAGATCATCTTCTGCTTCAAGGGAATAAAACATTCGTTAAACAATTAAACCTAATTTTTGCCGTGCTTTTTGCATAACACTGGCCATAATTTGTTGCTGTTCAATACCGCTATCCGGATTTTGTTGATGAGACTCTAATGCAGACGAAACTTGCTGTTGCACCCATTCGTCATAGCCTTTCGCTTTTTCCTCAAACAAATCAACTAACGGCGTGCCTTTTAAGTCTTCTAAGGAAATAAAAAGTCCGGCAGGTTTTTGGGTTTTTGTGATTAAGATCGGCTCACGTTGCACTGCATCTAACAATGAACCAAAATTATTTTTGGCTTGCTTGGCTGTAAATGTTCGCATATCTCCTCCCCCAAAGTAGCTATTTTAGCCAGTATAGCTTTTTTGACGAGGATAACAAACTAAAATTGCTGATAATTTTTGACCGCTCTTTGATAGAAAAACTGCTGATCTTCCCAACGTAGCATGGTCATATAGTTGCCCCACACGCAGCCGGAATCGAGAGCGTAAATCCCTTCAGGCATCGACTCTCCGACCAAGCTTGCCCAATGCCCGAACAGAATCGGCTGCTGGCGATAGGTCGGATTATCCAACTCATACCACGGAAACAGCGTCGTCGGTGCTTCCGCCAACGTGGTTTTGCAGGCAAAATCCAAGCGGTGATCGGCATAGCAGAAACGCATACGGGTAAACACGTTGATAATATAGCGCAGCCGTTCAATGCCTTTGAGCTGTTTGCTCCAGCGATCCGGTTGTTCGCCATACATCTCCTTGATCAACGTGCGGTAGTCGCCCTGTTGCAGCACCGCCTCTACTTCCGTTGCACATTTTTTGGCACGGCGCAAACTCCAATCCGGGCTGATACCGGCGTGACACATAACAAAGCCGTGCTTCGGGTGTTGCCGCAGCAACGGCTGATGGCGCAGCCAGTCAATCAATTCACCAAAATCATCGGCAGCAAAAATCGCCTCAACCCGATCTTTTTTCTTAATAGATTTTAAGCCAAGTGCGGTAGCGATTAAGTGAAGATCATGATTGCCCAATACTGTTTTGGCGCTGTCACCCAGTTCTTTGACAAAACGCAAACACTCCAATGATTTATCGCCGCGCGCCACCAAATCACCGACCAGCCACAGCTCGTCCTGTTGCGGATCAAACCGCACTTTGTCTAACAGCAGTTGCAGTTCGTCAAAACAGCCCTGCAAATCGCCAACGATATAAGTTGCCATTGCCGTCCGCCTATTGGTTTTCGTTGCTGATTGATGCAGATTCCATTTGCGGTGGATTATCGGTTAGCCAATTGGCCAAGCGTGCATAATCCGCAATTGACAAATTCTCGGCTCGCGCATTTTGATCCACCCCAAGTGCGGTCAACTGCTCACTGCTAAAAAGAGTAGCAAGCGCATTGCGCAAAGTTTTGCGCCGTTGATTAAAGGCTTGGCTACAGACACGGTTGAGCCAATACAGATCTTTTACCGGATGCGGTAGCGTGGCGTGCGGAATCAAACGCACCACCGCCGAATCCACTTTCGGTGCCGGTTTAAAGGCGCTCGGCGGCACTTCCAACACCGGCATCACTTGGCAGAAATACTGCGCCATGATGGTCAGCCGTCCGTAAGCTTTGCTGTTCGGACCGGCACACAGTCGCTTCACCACCTCTTTTTGCAACATAAAGTGCATATCTTGAATGCTGTCGTAGTAGTTGAATAGGTGAAACATCAGCGGGGTGGAGATATTGTAAGGTAAATTACCGAACACCCGCACTTTCTGCCCCGCTTGTTCACACAACTGGCGGAAATCGACCTGCATCGCATCTTGTTCGATCACAGTCAGCTTTTGGTGTAAAAACGGGTGATGGCGTAAGCGTTCTGCCAGATCGCGATCCAGCTCGATGACGGTTAAGCGATCCAATTGTTCCGCCACCGGTTCGGTCAAGGCGCCTAAACCGGGCCCGATTTCCACTAAGTATTGATCTTGTTGTGGGTGAATCGCTGCCACAATCCCTTGGATCACTTGTTGATCATGCAAAAAATTCTGCCCGAAGCGTTTACGGGCGGTATGGCCTAAATGTTTTTTTGAATTCATAAATCGTTTGTCTGTTGAATAAGAAAATGATGATTAAGTATAAAACAAAAATCCCGCTAAGTGCGGGATTTTCTCTTGATTTCTTTTGCCCTAAAGTGCGGTCAACTTAATTCAATATTTTAATCTGGGCACGTTTGCGCAACCCGCTGACCCAGTTTTTAGACTCTGCCTGAGCCTGCTTGTTGACAATCTGCTCGTAGGCCTTTTGGCGATAGAAATCATCGGTTTTATCACCTTTGCGGGTGTCTGTGACTTGTAAAATATGCCAGCCAAATTCCGTTTTAAACGGTTGGGTGATCGTACCAATTTTGCTGGTTCTCACCATTTTGGCAAATTCCGGTACATAATTTTCCGGGAAAGCAAAACCCAAATCGCCGCCTTTGTCACCGGAAAGATAGTCTTTGGAATTGGCTTTTGCTGCCGCTTCAAAGCTGGTTTTCTTCGCCAGGATATCCGCACGAATTTTGCTCAATTCCGCTTTCGCTTTGGCATCAGTCAGAATCGGATTGGTTTTTAACAAAATATGCCGCACCCGATATTCCGGTGCGGTCTGTTTTTGCACAGCGCCACGCTTTTCAGCCTGTTTTTGCAAATCACTACCCAGTGCTTCCACTTGCTCACGAGTCACATCAATGCTTTTACCGATATTTTGCTGACGTACTTCGTTCATCAACAATTGGTGCGCAATTTGGTTGCGGTATTCATGATAATTCACGCCCTGATAATCCAGCACGTCCAACAGTTGACCCCAAGTCAGACCGTTGCTGTCGGCAACACTTTGAAAGACTTTATCGACCTGTGCACTGCTGATTCGAACCCCCGATTCCTGAATAGCCTGCTGCACCAAAATATCGTCGATAATCCCGTCCAAGGCTTTTTGACGATTCGCGGCATTATCGGCTTTTCTACCCAACTCTTTTTTAACCTGACTAGCCAGAATTGGGTAACCATTCACCGTAGCAACCACTTTTTCCACCGCACTAGCCTGCAGGGGCATCAATATCGTGAACAATAATGCCAAACTAGAAATAAATTTACGATTAATACAAGTTAGTTTCATTGATACTTCCGTTTGTTTTAATTAAAACCTAAAAGCAAGATATATGCTTAGAGCTTAGTTTTGCAAAAAAATTCCAATTTCCTCAGATAATCCGCCACAATCGCTCAATTCTTCAGCAAATACCGAAAAACTGCTGCAACTTTGCACAATTAATCTGCTGCATAGCCATTTGCTGCTAACTGTTGCCCATCAAGATAGGCTTTTTCATCACGTAATTGCAGCCGTCCTTGCGCAAACCATGCGACCACTAACGGATAAATCCGCACTTCCTGCGCTTTCACCCGTTCAATAACCTCATCGAGGCTGTCATCGGCAAAAACCGGCACTTTCGCTTGTAATACGATCGCCCCGGCATCCACCTCTTCATTGACAAAATGCACCGTGGTGCCGTGTTCGTCATCTCCGGCATCAATAGCGCGCTGATAGGTGTTCAATCCCGGATATTTTGGCAACAATGATGGGTGAATATTCAAAATTTTGCCGTTGAAACGCTGAATAAAAAGCGGTGTCAAAATTTTCATATAACCCGCCAACACCACCAAATCGACCTGTTGCTGCTGCAAATAATCGGCAACCGCCATGTCCATACTTTGATTATCAGTATAGGCTTTACGTAAAAAAGTGCGGTGTTCGATGCCGGCCTGCTGCGCCCGCTGTAAACCGTATGCCTGTGCGTTGTTGCTGACTACGGTAACGATGTTACCCTTAATTCTGCCGCTAGCACAAGCATCGATCAATGCCTGTAAATTACTGCCTTCACCGGAAATCAAGACTGCAATTCTGATCATGCCGTTGTGCCTCACGCCGACATTACCACTTGTGCCGTTTCATCAGCGGCTAATGCTTCAATTTGACCGATCACCCAGGCTTTTTCTCCGGCTTGCCGCAACAACGCAAGTGCGGTTTCTACATCTTTTTGTGGCAGCGCAATCACCATGCCCACGCCACAGTTAAACGTGCGGTACATTTCATGACGCTCGATATTACCTTGCTGTTGCAGCCAGCTAAATACGGCTGGCCACTGCCAGCTGCTTTCTTGAATGTTGGCTTTGACGTGTGCCGGCAACACACGCGGAATATTTTCCCAGAAGCCACCGCCGGTTAAATGGGAAATAGCGTGTACATCAACATGTTTAATCAGTTGTAAGACTGATTTGACATAAATCTTCGTCGGCGCCAACAGGTGTTCCGCCAACGGTTTGCCATCAAGTAATTCAGTCGCAGCGTCAGCGCCACTGACTTCTAACACTTTGCGAATCAGGGAATAACCGTTAGAGTGCGGCCCGCTTGAGGCTAAGGCAATCAAGCTATCACCGACTTTCACCTTACTGGCGTCAATAATTTCTTCTTTTTCCACCACACCAACACAGAATCCTGCCAAGTCGTAATCGCCTTGATGATACATGCCCGGCATTTCCGCCGTTTCACCACCGACCAGCGCACAACCGGACTGTTCACAGCCATCGGCAATGCCTTTAATCACATCCGCCGCCATATCAACATCCAGCTTGCCGGTCGCATAATAATCCAGGAAAAACAGCGGTTCTGCGCCCTGTACCACTAAATCGTTGACGCACATCGCCACCAAATCGATGCCAATGGTATCGTGTTTATGCAAGTCAATCGCCAAACGCAATTTGGTACCGACCCCGTCAGTGCCGGAAACCAAAATCGGCTCTTTATATTTGCTCGGAATCGCACACAATGCGCCAAAACCACCAAGCCCTCCCATCACTTCCGGACGACGAGTACGCTTTACATCCTCTTTGATTCTGCCAACCAAGTCATTGCCCGCATTAATATCCACACCGGCGTCTTTATAACTTAATGAGTTTTTTTTCACGATACATTCCTGTTTAAATTGATCACAAAAGGCATATTCAACAGCGTTCGGTAGTCGCATTTCACGCTTGTAAACGGTCATAATTGTAGCATGCCTGCCTATTTTTTGGCGATAGCTAATTTAGCGCTGATTGATGTTTGCTCTCAACACATAAAAAACTGTTAATTCGACGCTCTATCTATTAAAATTTATCGGATCTAACTTCAAGGAGCCCAAAATGAAACTTGTCCAAGTGAAACATCCTCTTATTAAACATAAATTAGGCCTGATGCGTGCCGCAGAAATCAACACCAAAGATTTTCGTGAATTGGCAACCGAAGTCGGCAGTCTATTAACCTATGAAGCCACAGCAGATTTAGAAACCGAAAATGTGATTATCGACGGTTGGAATGGCCCGGTGGAAGTAGAACGTATCAAAGGTAAAAAAGTGACCGTAGTGCCTATTTTACGCGCCGGATTAGGCATGATGGACGGTGTGTTGGAGCATATTCCAAGTGCGAGAATCAGTGTGGTTGGGATGTATCGTAACGAAGAGACATTGGAACCGGTGCCGTATTTTCAAAAACTGGCAGGCGATCTGGAAGAGCGGTTGGCAATTGTGGTCGATCCGATGTTGGCAACAGGCGGTTCCATGGTCGCGACAATTGATTTGTTGAAACAAAAAGGCTGCCAGCAGATTAAAGTATTAGTGCTAGTCGCTGCACCGGAAGGGATTGCCGCACTGGAGAAAGCCCATCCTGATGTCGAACTTTATACTGCTTCAGTGGACGATCATTTAAATGAACAAGGTTATATTATTCCGGGATTAGGCGATGCAGGAGATAAAATTTTCGGCACAAAATAATCGTCTGAACCGCACTTTATGATGACTTTAGCACGAGGAACCCATCATGCAAAATACCATTCCACATGGCGATGAACTGCCGGCTCAGAGCCTGCCAAAACAAGCATTTGTCGGGCTGCAAATGTTGTTTGTCGCCTTCGGCGCCTTAGTTTTAGTACCGTTAATTGTGGGATTGGACAGCAATACCGCACTTTTAACCGCCGGAGTCGGCACATTGCTGTTCCAACTCTGCACCCGCCGCCAAGTGCCTATTTTCCTCGCTTCTTCTTTTGCTTTCATCGCCCCGATGCAATACGGCATTGCCACTTGGGGGCTTTCAGTCACCATGGGCGGCTTGATGTTCGCCGGTCTGGTGTATATTGCACTGAGCGGCTTGGTCAAACTCAAAGGTGCCGGAATTTTACAACGGGTCTTTCCACCCGTGGTAGTCGGCCCGATTATCATTATTATCGGCATGGGATTAGCGCCACTGGCGGTGAATATGGCGATTGGCAAAGGTGGTGACGGTTCACAGCTTTATCCATATCAACAAGCAATCCTGGTATCAATGGTAACTTTGATCACTACGTTGGTGGTGGCGGTGTTCGCCAAAGGTTTGATGAAATTGATTCCGATTATGCTGGGCATTACCGTCGGTTATATCTTGGCACTGTGTTTAGGTTTGGTTGATTTCACCCCGATTCAACAAGCAGCCTGGTTTAGCGTGCCAACCCTCACCACACCGGAATTCAAGCTTGAAGCGATTTTATATTTGCTGCCTATCGCTATCGCTCCGGCCATTGAACATGTCGGTGGAATTATGGCGATCAGCTCGGTCACAGGCAAAGACTTTCTGAAACAACCGGGGCTGCACCGCACTTTGCTTGGTGACGGGATTGCAACCTCTGCGGCGTCTTTCTTGGGGGGGCCACCCAACACCACTTATGCTGAAGTGACTGGTGCGGTGATGCTGACCCGTAATTTCAATCCGAAAATCATGACTTGGGCGGCGTGTTGGGCAATCGCAATTTCATTTTGTGGCAAAGTCGGTGCCTTTTTGGCAACGATCCCGACTGTTGTGATGGGCGGAATTATGATGTTAGTCTTCGGTTCAATTGCAGTGGTTGGCATGAGCACCCTGATTAAAGCACAAGTCAATGTGTCTGAACCTAGAAATCTGTGCATCATCTCGGTAGTACTGACCTTCGGCATCGGCGGCATGATGTTGAATGTTGGGGAAGTTTCTTTAAAAGGTATCAGTTTGTGTGCTATCGTGGCAGTCATTATGAATTTGGTGTTGCCAAAAACCAAAGAAGATACTCTCAACTAAAATGACATCAATGGCGGCGTAACCTGTTTGCGCCGCTTGCCATAGCGATAAGATGACGGACAGCAATGACAGCAGGTAATGTTTTGACTTCAGCGATCCAACTGACCTTACCCATTCAACAAGCAGACGATTTGACGCTGCAAAATTTCTATGGCGCCAATAATCCGCTGCTGTTGGACTCGCTGTCTCATGCGCTGCAACAACGTCAACAGCAATTTTTTTACCTTTACGGCGAATCCGGTTGCGGCAAAAGCCATCTGCTAAAAGCCTGTTGTCATTTGCTGTTTGATCGCGGCGGCCATGCCAGTTTTATCCCGCTGGAACAAGCTAGCCTCTTTTCTCCGGACGTTCTAGACAATCTGGAAACCCAAGATCTGGTCTGCATTGACGATCTGCAAGCCATTTGCGGGCAACTCAAATGGGAAACCGCACTTTTTGATTTGTATAATCGAATTAAAGAGCAGGGCAAAACGATTCTAATCTTAAGTGCCAACCAATCACCGCGCCATCTGCCGATACAACTCAATGATCTGCGCTCCCGCTTGAGTTGGGGGGAAATCCATAAACTGCAACCGCTGAACGAGCAACAAAAATTAACAGCCCTGCAACAACGTGCTTATCAACGCGGCTTAGAACTGCCGGACGAAGTCGGGTTGTTTTTGTTAAAACGCCTTGAACGCGACAGCAAGAGCCTGTTCGATACTCTGCAAAAACTCGATCAAGCCTCACTGCAAGCTCAACGCAAGCTCACCATTCCTTTTGTCAAGCACTGCCTACAGTTATAAAATCGCTAAAATCTGTTCTAACGGTCGTGCAATTCTAGCTTGATCGCCGTTTATCACAATCGGGCGCTCCAGCAACGCCGGATTCTCAACTATGGCTTGCAACAACTCTGTTTGGCTCAACTCGGTATTTGCCAAGCCCAACGTGCGGTACAACTCATCATTAACCCGCATCATTTCACGCACATCCGCTACACCCAGTTGCTGTGCCAACTGTTGTAATTCCGCCAAGGAATACGCTTTTTGTAAATACAGTTCAATCTCAATTTCACGCCCTTGATTCTCTAAAAATGCCAATGTCTCACGGCTTTTGGAACAACGTGGATTGTGTAAAATCTTAATGCTCATGCTCACCTCGCAAATGTAATAAATTGTTGATCCAAACTAGTTTTAATCTTTCATAAAGTCAATAACTTGTTATAATCAAAAAATCGCATTTAATTGAACAATATAGTCAACCGATCAGCCCTAACGATAAAAAACCAAATCAAACAGGAAAGCAATTTATGTGGGAAATGTTTCAAAAATGGTACAGACGGCGTTTTAGTGACCCGCAAGCGCTGGGGTTGTTTGCCATTCTTCTTTTCATCTTTGTCGCCATCTATTTTTTCAGCGATATTATTGCGCCACTGTTGATTGCGCTCGTCTTGGCTTATTTGCTTGAAGCACCGATCAGGCTTTTATCAAACAAACTCAAATTACCGCGCCCGGTTTCTGTCAGCATTTCGTTACTGTTGTTTGCAGCCAGTATTATCTTTATTCTGGTGGTACTGCTACCGCGTTTATGGACGCAAACCATCTCCTTAGCACAGGATTTACCGACGATGATCAATCAGTTGCATCATTGGCTGCTGACGTTGCCGGAACATTATCCGGGGCTGATCGACTACCCTATGCTCGATTCGCTGTTCAGCAATCTACGCACCAAACTATTGGCATTCGGCGAATCGGCACTGCGTTACTCACTGTCTTCGTTACTCAGTTTAGTGACCATTGGGATTTATGCCTTTTTAGTGCCGCTGATGGTGTTCTTTTTAGTAAAAGACAAACAAGTCTTGATTGAAGGTGTGCTACGCTTTATGCCTCGCAACCGCACTTTGGCTTCGCAAGTCTGGCGTGAGATGCAAACCCAAATCTCCAACTACATTCGTGGCAAATTTCTCGAGATTATTGTTGTCGGCGCTATCACCTATGTGCTGTTGCTGTTTTTCGATTTGCGCTATCCGCTACTGTTGGCGTTCGGTGTCGGTTTATCGGTGTTAGTACCTTATGTTGGTGCAGTGTTAATCACCATTCCGATTATGCTGGTCGCATTGGTACAGTTTGGTATCACGCCAACCTTCTGGTATCTGATGTTGGGTTACATTATCATTCAGATTCTGGACGGCAACCTGCTGGTACCGATTTTGTTCTCCGAAGCAGTGAATTTACACCCGTTAATCATCATCTTAGCCGTGTTGATCTTTGGTGGTTTGTGGGGCTTCTGGGGCGTATTTTTTGCTATTCCGTTGGCGACATTGGTGAAAGCCGTGGTTAATGCTTGGCCATCAAATGACGACGCCGAATCGGCTTAAACCCAGCAACAGCAAACAACTTGTTGTTCAAACGTTTGGTTATCTTTGATCATAAAAATCCGCACCTCAATCGTTTAGTTTTGTAATCTAGCTTTTGGGGTGCAGCTCAGGAACCGTACTTTGCCGTTTTTTCATTCTCCTTAAAACTTTACCCAAATCACATTTTCCGCTTTTGCCGCTTGTCGCCGCCGGTTATCTTGCTTATACTCGCCTCTCTTGTCGGAGTGCCAATCATGATTGGCTGAGACCGTAAATCGGGATCCGTGGAACCTGCTCGGGTTAAGACCTGCGAAGGGAACAAGTCAATCATCACCTTATTTTTCAAACCGATGATTTTCTCTGATCGCTAAACCGCACTTTGTTGCCATTTCACATGCGACAATTGCCGTTTACCGACTTCCACCCTTTTTCTTCACTCTGGACAAGCATTTCTTGGTTATTTTTACCGACTATAAAAGGAATTTGCCATGTCTGACACCACTATTTATACCGAAACAAACAGCCGCCGCCAAAAACGGGCGGCGGCACAACAATTTATCAACACGCTGAAAGGGGCGCACTACCCCAGCTCAAAACGCATTTATCTGCAAGGCTCGCGCACCGATATACAAGTGCCGATGCGTGAAATCCAGCTCAGCCCGACCTTGATCGGCGGCGATAAAAACAATCCGCAATACGAACCGAACGACGCGATTCCGGTGTACGACACCTCCGGCGTGTACGGCGATGAAACGCAAACGATCAATATCGCACAGGGAATCAAGGCATTGCGTGAGCAATGGATTGCGGAGCGGCAAGACACCGAAGTGCTAAGTGCGGTCAGTTCCGACTACACTCAAGCCCGTTTACAGGACAAGGCGCTGGACGAATTGCGCTTCCAACTGCAACGCCCTGCCCGTCGGGCGCAGGCAGGCAAAACCGTGACCCAGCTGCATTATGCCCGTCAAGGCATCATCACGCCTGAAATGGAATTTATCGCCATTCGCGAAAATATGGGACGCGCACGGGTTCAAAGTGCGGTATTGTTGCAACAACACTCGGGTCAAACCTTCGGCGCCGACCTGCCCGCCGTTATCACACCGGAATTTGTGCGGCAGGAAGTGGCGGCGGGACGGGCGATTATTCCGTGTAATATCAATCATCCCGAATCCGAACCGATGATTATCGGGCGCAATTTTTTGGTGAAAGTGAATGCCAATATCGGCAATTCGGCAGTCACGTCTTCGATTGAAGAGGAGGTCGAAAAGCTGGTGTGGGCGACCCGTTGGGGGGCAGATACGGTGATGGATCTTTCGACCGGTCGCAATATCCACGAAACCCGCGAATGGATTCTGCGCAACAGTCCGGTGCCGATCGGCACGGTGCCGCTCTATCAAGCGCTAGAAAAAGTGAAAGGCATTGCCGAAAATCTAAACTGGGACGTGTTTAAAGACACGCTGATCGAACAAGCGGAACAAGGCGTGGATTACTTCACCATTCACGCCGGCACGCTGCTACGCTATGTGCCGATGACCGCCAAACGTCTGACCGGTATTGTGTCGCGCGGCGGATCGATTATGGCAAAGTGGTGCTTGTCACACCACCAAGAGAATTTTTTATATAGCCATTTTCGTGATATTTGTGAAATTTGCGCCTCCTATGATGTGGCGCTTTCGCTCGGCGACGGGCTGCGCCCCGGCTCTATTCAAGACGCCAACGACGAAGCGCAGTTTGCCGAACTCTATACCTTGGGCGAACTGACCAAAATCGCTTGGCAATATGATGTGCAAGTGATGATCGAAGGGCCCGGGCATATTCCGATGCAGATGATCCGGCGCAATATGACCGAAGAGCTGGAACACTGCCACCAAGCGCCGTTTTACACGCTCGGACCGCTCACCACCGATATTGCGCCGGGCTACGACCATTTCACCTCAGGTATCGGCGCCGCTCTGATCGGCTGGTTCGGCTGTGCCATGTTGTGCTACGTCACGCCAAAAGAGCATTTGGGCTTGCCTGACAAAGACGATGTCAAACAAGGGTTGATCACCTATAAAATCGCCGCCCACGCCGCCGATCTCGCCAAAGGTCATCCGGCGGCGCAAATTCGGGATAATGCGATGTCAAAAGCCCGTTTTGAATTCCGCTGGCAGGATCAATTCAACCTATCGCTCGATCCGGAAACCGCGCAAGCCTACCACGACGAAACCTTGCCGCAAGAATCCGGCAAAGTCGCCCATTTCTGCTCGATGTGCGGGCCGAAATTCTGTTCTATGAAAATCTCGCAGGAAGTGCGCGATTATGCCGCAAACCTGTCAAGCGAGCAGCAAGCGGGCTTAGCCGAAATGTCACAGCAGTTTAAACAAAAAGGCGGAGAAATTTACCATTTACCGACTGATCTGAAATAGCGCTTTCGCTAACGGCGGCAGGCTGCTTGCTTGTCGCTATTTTTGCAGATAATCCAACACCAGCTGAGCATGATCTTTGGTTTTAAATTGATCGAACACCTGCTCAATCACACCGTTTTCATCAATCAAAAAACTGATGCGATGGATTCCGTCATAAGTCCGCCCCATAAATTTTTTCTCACCCCACCCCCCAAATTGCTCGGCAACTTGATGATCAGGATCGGACAGCAAGGTAAAATTCAATGCTTTTTTCTCAACAAAATTGTGTAATTTCGTCGGTAAATCCGGGCTAATTCCCAGAATCACTACACCTAACTGTGTCAATTCTGCTTTACTGTCACGCAGATCACAGGCTTGCGTGGTGCAGCCCGGTGTCAAGGCTTTCGGGTAAAAATAGACCAGCACTTTACGCCCTCGAAAATCAGACAGCTTCACGCTCTCCCCGTCTTGATTCAACAGGCTGAACTCTGGTGCCAACGCACCGCACTTTAAGATAGATAACATCCTTTCTCCTTATTTTTTCCATTTTATGTTGTTCAAATTTATCACTAAAGCACACTTTTTTCACTTTTTTTGATTTATATGCAGGAAAATAGAAAAAGCACTTGCAAACTGTCGTCATTTTGGCAATCTAAGTTAAAATTTTCATCAATAAAACCAACAGAAAATCTACAGGAGAAGTTTTATGTCGGCCAGCAACCCTCTATTTTCAGGCAGTATCGTTGCCTTAGTCACCCCAATGGATAGTGCCGGAGAAGTCAATTACAGCGAATTGGAAGCCCTTGTCAATTTCCATATTGAAGCCGGAACCGATGCCATTGTTTCCGTCGGCACCACCGGTGAATCCGCCACACTCAGCATTGATGAAAATGTAAAGGTTATATTGAAGACCGTGGAATATGCAGCAGGACGAATTCCAATTATTGCCGGCACAGGCGCCAACGCCACCAGCGAAGCGATTACCATGACTAAACTGCTGCACGGCAGTGGTGTAGCCGGTTGCCTGTCCGTAGTGCCTTACTACAACAAACCAACCCAAGAAGGCATGTTCCAACACTTTAAAGCGATTGCCGAAAGCACCGACCTGCCGCAAATTCTGTACAACGTACCGGGACGCACCGGCAGCGATCTGAAACCTGAAACCGTCGCCCGCCTAGCAAAAATCCCAAATATCGTCGGCATCAAAGAGGCCACTGGTGACGTCAGCCGAGTTACAACCATTAAAGCATTGGCAGGAGAAGATTTTATCGTGCTGAGCGGCGATGACGCCACCGGTCTCGAAGCGATGAAAGCGGGCGGTGAAGGCGTGATCTCCGTCACCAACAACGTTGCCGCCGCCGACATGGCAAAAATGTGCCACTTCGCCCTCAACGGTGATTTTGCCCAAGCCGATGAAATCAACAATCGCTTAATGCCACTGCACAAAGACTTATTTGTTGAATCCAACCCGATTCCGGTCAAATGGGCATGTTACAAAATCGGCTTAATCAGCAACCCATTCCTGCGCCTGCCGCTGACGATACTTAGTGAACCGGCTCAACCAGTTGTTACCACTGCGCTACAAAGTGCCGGATTGCTGAAATAAGTATTGCCCCAGTTTCTATTTAGGAATCGAAAATAATCTGCATCTCAAAAGTTCGCATATTTTACCAATAAACTGAGATGTAGATTTTTAATATCACATTGTTTTAAATAACAATCAATTATATTTTATAGCGCGTCTCTACTTTGTTGATAAATCGAGTTTTCAACTCACGCTCCTGCGAAGGAGC
>NZ_VDHB01000239.1:0-510 GCF_006227735.1 Testudinibacter sp. 'clade 2' | reverse complement strand
GTGCGGTAGGGGATTGTATGCGGTTCAGTGATGGTGTGGGTATCAATTTGGAATCGGTGCAAGATACGATGTCCAACCGCAGTAACAATAAAAACAGCGTTTGGAATGCGGGCGTTGCCGTCAGCTATGGCAATGATGGGTTTGCTTTCGGTGTGACAGCCGGAGGCAATCTAGGCAGAGGTTACGGCAATGGCGATGAACGCAGTTGGGTCAACAGCCACGTTGGTTTGCAAGAGAGCAACACGACGATAATCAGCGGCGGTGACACGAATATTGTCGGCGGTGTGGTGCGTGGCAAGGGGATACACACGGATATTGGCGGCGATTTAACGATTGCCAGTTTACAAGACAGCTTGCAGTACACAGGCAAGCAGCAAAATATCAGCGGTCAAATCACGGTAGGCTACGGCGTATCAGGCTCGGCGAGTTATAACCAATCGAAGATGAATGCGGATTATGCCAGTGTGCAAGAACAATCCGGACTGTTTGCTGGGGATGGCGGCTACCAAG
>NZ_VDHB01000238.1:0-510 GCF_006227735.1 Testudinibacter sp. 'clade 2' | reverse complement strand
GTGCGGTAGGGGATTGTATTCGGTTCAGTGATGGTGTGGGTATCAATTTGGAATCGGTGCAAGATACGATGTCCAACCGCAGTAACAATAAAAACAGCGTTTGGAATGCGGGCGTTGCCGTCAGCTATGGCAGTGATGGCTTTGCTTTCGGTGTGACAGCCGGAGGCAATCTAGGCAGAGGTTACGGCAATGGCGATGAACGCAGTTGGGTCAACAGCCACGTTGGTTTGCAAGAGAGCAACACGACGATAATCAGCGGCGGTGACACGAATATTGTCGGCGGTGTGGTGCGTGGCAAGGGGATACACACGGATATTGGCGGCGATTTAACCATTACCAGTTTACAAGACAGCTTGCAGTATACAGGCAAGCAGCAAAATATCAGCGGTCAAATCACGGTAGGCTACGGCGTATCAGGCTCTGCGAGTTATAACCAATCGAAGATGAATGCGGATTATGCCAGTGTGCAAGAACAATCCGGACTGTTTGCCGGGGATGGCGGCTACCAAG
>NZ_VDHB01000237.1:0-611 GCF_006227735.1 Testudinibacter sp. 'clade 2' | reverse complement strand
TAAACATTTCCAAACCGCAGTCAAATCCTGCTCGCAAGGCGGTGTGCGCGGCGGTGCGGCAACAGTGTATTACCCATTCTGGCATTTAGAAGTCGAAAGCCTGTTGGTGCTGAAAAACAATCGCGGCGTGGAAGACAACCGCGTGCGTCACATGGATTACGGGGTGCAACTGAACAAATTGATGTATCAACGTTTGATCAAAAACGGCAATATCACCCTGTTCAGCCCATCAGATGTGCCGGGCTTGTATGAAGCGTTCTTTGCCGATCAAGATCGTTTCGATGCGCTGTATGAAAAATATGAAGCGGACGAGTCAATTCGCAAGCGCACAGTTAAAGCCAGTGAGCTGTTTTCGTTGCTGATGCAAGAGCGTGCCTCAACCGGACGGATTTATATCCATAACGTCGATCACAGCAACACCCACTCGCCGTTTGATCCGGCAGTTGCACCTGTGCGTCAATCCAATCTGTGTTTGGAAATTGCCCTGCCGACCAAACCGTTACAGCATTTCCATGATGAAAACGGTGAAATTGCGCTGTGTACTCTGTCGGCGTTCAACTTAGGCAAAATCGAACATTTAGACGAATTGGAAGAGTTGTCAGAACTGGCAG
>NZ_VDHB01000236.1:0-1690 GCF_006227735.1 Testudinibacter sp. 'clade 2' | reverse complement strand
CTTTGTCAGCAGTCTAAAATCCGGCAATATAACGGATTTTTAAACTTATCAACCGAACAGAACTTAGGCTTTATTTTCCGGATTCTGGTCATCGTCACTGTCAGAGATGATTTCCTCTTCCAGCTCAGTTGGTTTTTTCGCCTCATCGGCTTTAGCCTGATCCTTTGTAGCTTGCTCTGATTTAGCTTTAGTATCTGCTTTTTCGTCACCTTCCCAGCCCGGTGGTGGCGTCACTTCACGACGCTCCATCAACTGGCGGATCTGCTCTTCTTCGATGGTTTCATATTTCATCAACGCATCTTTCATCGCGTGTAAAATATCCATGTTGTCCAACAGAATCTGTCTGGCACGCTGATAGTTACGCTCAACAATCTGACGGACTTCTTCATCAATCAAATGAGCGGTTTCGTCAGACATATGTTTGGCTTTCGCCATTGAGCGTCCCAAAAAGACTTCGCCATCGTCTTCAGCATATAAAATCGGCCCTAATTTATCGGAGAAGCCCCATTCAGTGACCATTTTGCGCGCAATATTAGTAGCAACTTTAATATCGTTCGAAGCACCGGTAGAGATATTTTCCTCGCCATAAATCAGATCTTCTGCCAGACGCCCGGAATACAGCGTGGACAGTTTACTTTCCAGTTGCTTATGGCTGATACTGACTTGATCCCCTTCCGGCAAAAAGAAGGTTACCCCTAGCGCCCGTCCACGTGGAATGATGGTGACTTTATGCACCGGATCGTGTTCCGGTACTAAATAACCGACAATCGCATGTCCTGCTTCATGATAAGCCGTCGATTCTTTCTGTTTCTCGGTCATAATCATGGTGCGACGTTCCGGCCCCATGTTGATTTTATCTTTGGCTTTTTCAAACTCGACCATGGTCACGATACGTTTATTATGACGTGCCGCAAACAGCGCCGCTTCGTTGACTAAATTTGCCAAATCTGCCCCGGAATAACCCGGTGTACCCCGTGCAATCACCATTGGATCGACATCCGGTGAAACCGGTACTTTACGCATGTGTACTTTCAAAATATGCTCACGACCACGCACATCCGGCAGACCGACGGTCACTTGACGGTCAAAACGTCCCGGACGGGTCAATGCAGGATCCAGCACGTCCGGACGGTTGGTTGCGGCAATCACGATCACACCGGAGTTGCCTTCAAAGCCGTCCATTTCAACCAACATTTGGTTCAAGGTCTGTTCACGTTCATCGTGTCCACCGCCCAAACCTGCGCCACGCTGGCGTCCGACCGCATCGATTTCATCGATAAAAATCAAACAAGGTGCGGCTTTTTTGGCTTGTTCAAACATATCACGCACCCGTGATGCGCCGACCCCGACAAACATTTCGACAAAGTCCGAACCGGAAATCGTGAAGAACGGCACTTTTGCTTCGCCGGCGATCGCTTTTGCCAGCAAGGTTTTACCGGTTCCCGGTGGCCCGACCATCAAAATGCCTTTCGGAATTTTACCGCCCAATTTTTGGAATTTACTTGGATCACGCAAGAAATCGACGACTTCGCCAACCTCTTCTTTGGCTTCATCACAGCCTGCAACATCGGTAAAACGGGTGGTATTCTGCTCTTCGGTCATCATGCGGGCTTTACTCTTGCCAAAGCTCATGGCTTTGCCGCCACCGCCTTGCATCTGGCGCATAAAGAAAATCCAAACACCGATCAAC
>NZ_VDHB01000235.1:0-1148 GCF_006227735.1 Testudinibacter sp. 'clade 2' | reverse complement strand
AAAGTGCGGTTGAAAATCAAACCGCACTTGAATGGAAACTGATACAAATGCGGTTTGAAGAGAAGTTAGCAAAAAATTAAACCTTGACGATCCAGCCGTCCGGCGCAATCACATCGCCAAATTGGATTCCGGTCAGTTCTTGATACAGCTTTTGGGTGATCGGTCCAACTTCGGTTTCGGAATAAAACACATGAAAATGCTCATCGTTTTGAATGCCGCCAATCGGGGTGATCACCGCTGCTGTGCCACAGGCGCCAGCTTCAGTGAATTGATCCAATTGATCAATATATACATCACCTTCCACCGCTTTCAAGCCCAAACGCTGTTCTGCCAAATAGAGTAGCGAATATTTGGTAATACTCGGCAGAATCGACGGAGAAAGTGGGGTGACAAATTCATTGTTTTTGCTGATACCGAAAAAGTTAGCTGAGCCGACCTCTTCGATTTTAGTATGCGTTTTCGGATCCAAATAGATACAATCGCCAAAATTGTGTGCTTTGGCTTCAGCGCCCGGCAGCAGACTGGCGGCATAATTGCCACCGACTTTGGCGGCGCCGGTGCCTTGTGGCGCTGCGCGATCATAGTCGGAAATGATGAAATTGGTCGGCTTCATGCCGCCTTTGAAATAAGCCCCGACCGGACAGCAGAAGATCGAAAAAATATATTCCGGCGCAGCGTGCACGCCAATATTGTCGCCAACGCCGATGAGAAACGGACGCAAATACAGGGTAGCGCCACTGCCGTAAGGGCCGACAAATTTCTCATTAGCTTTCACCACTTGTTTACAGGCATCAACAAACATCTCCACCGGCACTTGCGGCATCAGCAAGCGTTGACAACTGCGCTGCATGCGTTTGGCATTTTCATCCGGTCGGAACAGGTTAATACTGCCGTCTTTACAACGATAGGCTTTCAAGCCTTCAAAGCACTGTTGTCCATAGTGAAGTGCGGTCGAGCCTTCGCTGATGTGTAAGGTGTTGTCCGTGGTTAATTCGCCTTGGCTCCATTGACCGTCTTTCCAATGGGCAATATAACGAAAATCAGTTTTAATGTAACTAAAACCTAAATTGGACCAGTCAAATAAAGTGTCGGATACAGGTTGGTTCATAGGGTTTCCTCAATATATTGATAAAATATAAACAAAGATC
>NZ_VDHB01000234.1:0-1178 GCF_006227735.1 Testudinibacter sp. 'clade 2' | reverse complement strand
ATCCAAACACCGATCAACAACAGCATCGGGAACCATGAGATCAAAATCTGTGAGAATAAGCCGCGTTTTTCCGGCGGAGTGCCTGACACTTTGACATTTTTTTGAATTAAATCATCCAAAATTTTGGCATCGTAAATCGGCATGACAGTTTGGTATTTGTCACCATTACTTTTGGTGACCGTAATTTGGCTGTCATCAAAACGTGCTTCAGTTACCTGATTATTACCCACATCAGAAACGAATGCGGTGTAATCCACGCCACTTTTAGCTTCTGAATCGGAATTAAAACTTTGAAACACGGACATCAGAATGACACCGATTACCGTCCACAAAATTAAGTTTTTTATCATGTCGTTCTTCAAGGCTCAACCTCATTTATCCTTGTTTAACAAATCGGTAGCATAGATTACTATAATTTGTAACCGGTTGCCACAATATATACTTCTCGCGAGCGGCCACGAGAGGCTTCAGGTTTCCGCACTTTCACCACACCAAACAGAGAGCGAATCTCTCTCAGGTATTCGTCGAAGCCTTCTCCCTGAAAAACTTTTACTACAAAACTGCCTTTGTTTGCCAACACCTGACGGCACATGTCCAGCGCAAGTTCCACCAGATACATCGCCCTCGGAATATCCACCGACGGCATGCCACTGAAATTTGGCGCCATATCCGACAACACTACATCAACTTTGCCGTCACCAACTCGTTGCAGCAGCGCTTTCAACACGCTTTCTTCGCGGAAATCTCCTTGTAGGAAATCCACGCCGGCAATTGGATCCATATCCAGGATATCACAGGCGATCACTCGTCCCTGACTACCAATCTGTTTGACCACATATTGCGACCAACCACCCGGCGCTGCCCCTAAATCAACCACCGTCATATTTGGTTTAAACAAACGATCCGTTTGCTGAATTTCGTCCAGTTTAAAGTAGGCGCGCGAACGCAGCTTTTGTTTATGTGCTTTTTGCACAAAGTGATCTTTAAAGTGTTCATTTAACCAGCGAGTCGAGCTGGCAGAACGTTTTTTCTTTCCCATTTTATTTATCTCTTGAGATAATTACCTAACTCAAGCGGTAATTATGTTAATATGGCACTTAAATTAATAGATTCAAGTCTAAATAATCAATTATTCAAACTTTTCTATTGTGATGTAACAATGTAGCTTTAATGTTTAA
>NZ_VDHB01000233.1:0-1082 GCF_006227735.1 Testudinibacter sp. 'clade 2' | reverse complement strand
AAACTCACTTAAAGCCTTACAGTATAAGGCTTTAAGTGAGTTTTATAAAAATGACTAAAAAAGTGCCCTTTTTGCAGTAGCCACACTTACCATAAATACGGATTCAAAATCAGTATTCAGAGATATAAATGCAGTGATTGCCAACGCATTTTTACGTTTAAGAAATCATTAAACTCCGCTCAAATCTGGCATGACTATACCGTCGGAAAACAGACCTACAAACAACTTTCCATAAGCTACAATTGTGCGGTCCGAACTATCCAAAGACACCTGAAAAAAGCGCCCAGAACAGCCCTTAATGAGCCACAAGTAAAGATGTTGAATCTGATTATGGATGTCACGTTTTTCGGGCGACAATTTGGCGTATTAGTGATAATGGATTCATGCGCTAAAAAGGTCGTTTATCACCAAATAGTTCGTACAGAGAAAGATGTTTACTACACCAAAGCAATTAATCGATTACGTGAAAAAGGATTTATTATTCAATCGATTACTTGTGATGGTCGACGTGGATTGTTGAAAGATATTTTTGACACGCCTACTCAAATGTGCCAATTTCACTTGGTTGCGATGGTCATCAGAAAGCTGACAAGAAACCCTAAATCGGTAGCCGGAAAAGAGCTGAAAGCCTTGGTGAAAACGCTGAAAAATAGTCACAAAAATGAATTTTATGTCCGCTTACATCACTGGTTTTTACGGCATAAAACCTATTTGGAAGAACGGTCTGAAATCCCCGACGGCAAGGGGAAATATCCCTATAAACATCGCAAGCTGCGAGGGGCTTACGCCAGTATTAAACGTTACATGGACTACCTGTTTACCTTTGAGAAATACCCTGAATTACGGGTAGAAAAGACGACAAATCGGTTAGAGGGCTTATTCAAAGAATTAAAGCAAAAATTATCGGTACATAATGGATTGAACAGGCGAAATAAGATTATGTTTATTCAGGACTTTTTGAATAAAAAGAGTTGATTTTAGTATATAAAATACCCAAAACCAACCTTTTTGTCCAATAGGGCATGGTGTCTAAAAAATTACCAACCTTTTTGTCTACTATGCCTACAACGACGAGTGTGCTT
>NZ_VDHB01000232.1:0-872 GCF_006227735.1 Testudinibacter sp. 'clade 2' | reverse complement strand
AAGTAGCAAACGGGAAATTCATCTTGATATCCAAAACAGTTCAAAGTATAGCGTGGGGTTATTCTTACTTGCCAACCGCACTTTGTCAATCATTCTGATGAAATTTTTCGCTACAAACAAGCCAGGTTAGTCTTTCAGGATAGTATAAAATACTTTTTATTAAAAAATTATCAGCATAAAACATCAAATTAATAAGTATTATTAGATTTAATCTGGTTGTAAGATTTTTTTAACAGAATACTGTACTGATTGAAGAACATGATACCAATTTGAGACTTTTCAGGTTTTGCTTGCGCCACCTTGCATGCTACCCTAACAGACTCGTGGTAATTACTTACCTGTAGCTTTCATACTTAAGGAGTCAATATGACAATCAGTGCCAGAAACCAACTTGCCGCCAGCGTAAAATCCATCAAAAGCGGAGCAGTAAACGATCAAATCGAATTAACCTTAAACGGTGGCGAAACCTTGGTGGCGGTGATCACCTCGGACAGCACCCAAAAGCTGGGGTTGAGCGAAGGTTCGAGCGTAGTTGCAATTTTCAAAGCACCATCGGTGATCCTGTCCACCGACACCGATTTAATCTTGTCGGCACGCAACCAATTGCAAGCGCATGTTGAAAAAATTACGCATGGTGCGGTCAACGCAGAAGTATTGGTCAAAACCACAGGCGGCGTTGCAATCACCACCATCATCACCGAACAGAGCGTGAAAAATCTAGCACTAGAAGTTGGAAGTGCGGTTAACGTGCTAATCAAGGCTTCACATGTGCTGTTAGGCGTTAAGAAATAAAGCAATCGTTGTATAATATATCATATAGCGTAATTTAGTAATATAACATTACTATTTCAAATAAGCCAAGTGACAGAAAT
>NZ_VDHB01000231.1:0-1160 GCF_006227735.1 Testudinibacter sp. 'clade 2' | reverse complement strand
GGTTTCCGCCCAATAACGCCCCGCTGCCAATGCCTGCATATCGCTTTCTTGCACGTCAAAACCCAAGGCTTGGGTTTTCTCCAGCATAAGATAAGCGGCTTGGCGGTCTTGGGCGCGGACGTGGTGTTCAATGGCGGAAAAATCGCCGTTGCGGTAGTCGATGCCGTAGCCGAGCATATGGAAACCGTTGTTTTCATACATGCAGTCGATTTCAATGCCGGGCAGATAGCGGATGCCGTGTTGCTTGGCGACGGCGATGACTTCTTCGGTGGCGGCAACGGTGTTGTGGTCGGTAATCGACATCAGGCTGATGCCCGCGGCGGCACATTTCGCCGCTAAATCGGCGGGGCTGAAATCGCCGTCGCTGCTGTATAAGCTGTGCATATGTAAATCAATCATTGGCCGACTCCGTGCACCAATTTGCGCAATTCCTGATGAACATAGCGGGTAAAGCTGTAAATTTCCTCTTCTGCTTCGCGTTTGGAGAAGGTTTCATACGCCCACCAGCCGTCAAATCCGGTGGATTTCACCGCATCCACCCATTCTTTAATCGGAATCGCGCCGTCGTAAAAGCCTGCATCACGGAAGATTTCTTCACACGGAATTTGCTCGCTGCGTTGGCGGGAATTGCAGATATGCACGCCGAGAATGTGCCGTTTATCCATCTTGGCCAAAAACTCCGCATCCAGGCCGGCGATGTAGTTGTGATAAAAATCCACCACCACTTTCAAGTTGTCACGCTCTGCCTGCTCAATCAGCGGAATGCCTTCTTTCAATGAAGGAAAGCTGGTCCAGCACAGCGGCTCGAAAAACAAGCTCAGCCCGAAATCTTTCGCCAAATCCGCCAACGCCTGCATATTTTTCACCGTCAGCCGTTGCTGCTCGGGCAAAGGCAAGCCTTGCAAGCCCATATAGCCTTGATAGGGCAGATTGTGGCGGAAACTTTCCACCGCCCGCCAATCCACCGGGCCGTTTAAAATCTCCACCGCCCGGCCGCCGATCGCCGCCGACATTTCAAACAGCTTTTCCGCTTCTTTCATCATCACCACAAAATCATGCCCTTGGCGTTCGATATCCGACAGCCAGCCCACCGATGAGATTTTGATGTCGCCCAGCAAGGCTTTGACATCTTGCGGTGTGTGCCCGGCATTGAAAAAATA
>NZ_VDHB01000230.1:0-1000 GCF_006227735.1 Testudinibacter sp. 'clade 2' | reverse complement strand
CGTGTGTGGAGAAAATTTTCTGCGCCACGCTGCGTAGCAGTTTGCGCCGGAAACACCTCCACGTGTGTGGAGAAAATAATACTACTGTCGGTGCAAGCCTCAAGGAAACAGAAACACCTCCACGTGTGTGGAGAAAATCAGTTCGGGGATCGGTTCGCCGCAGTCGTCACAGAAACACCTCCACGTGTGTGGAGAAAATCGGCTATCGTTTCTTATTTTGCTCAACCATTGAGAAACACCTCCACGTGTGTGGAGAAAATTAATGCGCACAGAAGAGAGGGCTAAATCTTTGAGAAACACCTCCACGTGTGTGGAGAAAATGCTTTCGGCATAAATCCCTTTTGTTTCATGCTGGAAACACCTCCACGTGTGTGGAGAAAATCAATTTGCCAAGCGTGAGATGAGTGGGGCAACGGAAACACCTCCACGTGTGTGGAGAAAATTTTGATTTCGCCTTTCATCTCGCCCAGTTTGGAGAAACACCTCCACGTGTGTGGAGAAAATCTGGTGTCGCGAGTTGCCAGCTCGCTATATACGGAAACACCTCCACGTGTGTGGAGAAAATCAAACACATAATAGCGGCGGACATACGCCTTTGGAAACACCTCCACGTGTGTGGAGAAAATTCAAAATTGATGATATGCGTCACTGTCGGATAGGAAACACCTCCACGTGTGTGGAGAAAATCCAAAGCGCCAAGGGTGAAGCGACTTATTTAAGGAAACACCTCCACGTGTGTGGAGAAAATTTGGACTTCTGCCGGAAGAGAGGTCAGGGCATAGAAACACCTCCACGTGTGTGGAGAAAATACGAGCATCAACCTGAACTGATGGAAACCTACAGAAACACCTCCACGTGTGTGGAGAAAATTTTATTTTATATAATGTGATTTCAGTCACAAAAGAAACACCTCCACGTGTGTGGAGAAAATCTTTATTTTCAGCTGGAAACATCCACTGATATAGAAACACCTCCACGTGTGTGGAGAAAATTTGATGAT